>CAMLJW010000078.1 GCA_946480485.1 uncultured Streptomyces sp.
CGGCTATGGTTTTGGAGACCAGTGCTCTACCAATTGAGCTACGACCCTTTGTTTCCCCTCAACGTACCGCATCGGCCCGAGTGCTCGGTGTGCACCGGGTGAGTGCGGCCGGTGAAGGCCAACGAGGTGAGAGTGTACGTGGTCGGCGGCCGGTCGTCGAACAGGAAGCGGCCGTAAGGGTTTTGACAGGGCCTGTTCAGTCCGTGAAACCCGTGTGCCGGGGATGTTTCCCGTCTGGAACGATGGGCCCCATGAGCGCTGCAACCCCTCCCACCGAGCGCCGGGTCTCCGCCCGAGTCGGCGCGATCTCCGAGTCCGCCACCCTCGCCGTTGACGCCAAGGCCAAGGCCCTCAAGGCCGCCGGGCGTCCGGTGATCGGCTTCGGCGCCGGCGAGCCCGACTTTCCGACGCCCGACTACATCGTCGAGGCCGCCATCGAGGCGTGCAAGAACCCGAAGTACCACCGCTACACGCCGGCCGGCGGCCTGCCCGAGCTGAAGGCCGCCATCGCCGCCAAGACCCTGCGCGACTCCGGCTACGAGCCCGACGTCTCACAGATCCTGGTCACCAACGGCGGCAAGCAGGCCATCTACGAGGCGTTCGCCGCGATCCTCGACCCGGGCGACGAAGTGATCGTCCCGGCTCCGTACTGGACGACGTACCCGGAGTCCATCCGTCTCGCCGGCGGTGTCCCGGTCGAGGTCGTCGCCGACGAGACCACCGGCTACCGGGTCTCGGTCGAGCAGCTGGAGGCGGCCCGTACGGAGAAGACCAAGGTCGTCCTCTTCGTGTCCCCCTCGAACCCGACCGGCGCCGTCTACAGCGAGGCCGACACGGAGGCGATCGGCCGCTGGGCCGTCGAGCACGGCCTGTGGGTGATGACGGACGAGATCTACGAACACCTCGTCTACGGGGACGCGGCCTCCGTGTCGCTGCCGGCCCTCCTGCCCGAGCTGCGCGACAAGTGCGTGGTGGTCAATGGCGTGGCGAAGACGTACGCGATGACGGGTTGGCGCGTCGGCTGGATCATCGGCCCGAAGGACGTGGTGAAGGCCGCGACGAACCTCCAGTCGCACGCCACGTCCAATGTGTCGAACGTGGCACAGGTCGCCGCGCTCGCCGCCGTCTCGGGCGGTCTGGAGGCCGTCGCGAAAATGCGCGAGGCCTTCGACCGCCGCCGCAAGACGATCGTGCGGATGCTCAACGAGATCGACGGCGTGGTGTGCCCCGAGCCCGAGGGCGCCTTCTACGCGTACCCCTCGGTGAAGGCCCTCATCGGCAAGGAGATCCGCGGCAGGCGCCCGCAGGACTCGGTCGAGCTGGCCGCCCTGATCCTGGAGGAGGCCGAGGTCGCGGTCGTCCCGGGCGAGGCCTTCGGCACGCCGGGCTACCTGCGGCTGTCGTACGCGCTGGGTGACGAAGATCTCGTCGAGGGCGTCTCGCGGATCCAGAAGCTGCTGGCGGAGGCGCGGGGCTGACGTTTTCGTGCTCTACCTCTATGCGCGCGTGCGGGCCGTTTCCCTTCGGGGAGGCGGCCCGCATCTCAGTACGAGCAACACCACGATCGGGGAAAGCGCTACCGGTATGACAGGGGCGTACGGCAAAATCCTGGAATGAAGCACGTACGTGATGTCTCTGAGCTTCCGAAGGCCCATCTGCACCTGCACTTCACCGGGTCGATGCGGCCCTCCACCCTGCTTGAGCTGGCCGACAAGTACGGCGTACGGCTGCCCGACGCGCTGACCAGCGGGGAGCCACCCAAGCTGCGCGCCACGGACGAGCGGGGCTGGTTCCGTTTCCAGCGGCTGTACGACGCGGCTCGGTCGTGCCTCAGAGAGCCCGAGGACATTCAGCGGCTGGTGCGCGAGGCCGCCGAGGAGGACATCAAGGACGGCTCCGGCTGGCTGGAGATCCAGGTCGACCCGACGTCGTACGCGCCTCGCCTGGGCGGGCTGATTCCGGCCCTGGAGGTCATCCTGGACGCGGTGGACTCAGCCGTGCGCGGGACCGGGCTCGGAATGCGGGTCCTGGTGGCCGCGAACCGCATGAAGCACCCGCTGGACGCCCGCACGCTGGCCCGCCTCGCCGTGCGGTACGCGGACCGCGGCATCGTCGGCTTCGGCCTGTCCAACGACGAACGGCGCGGTCTCGCACGGGACTTCGACCGGGCCTTCGCCATCGCGCGCGAGGGCGGGCTTCTGTCTGCCCCGCACGGCGGCGAGCTGACAGGCCCCGCGTCGGTGCGCGACTGCCTGGACGACCTGCATGCCTCGCGGATCGGGCACGGGGTGCGGGCCGCCGAGGACCCGCGCCTGCTGAAGAGGCTCGCGGATCGTGGGGTGACCTGTGAGGTGTGCCCGGCGTCGAACGTCGCCCTGGGCGTGTACGAAAAGCCGGAGGAAGTCCCCTTGCGCACGCTTTTCGAGGGCGGGGTCCCTCTGGCACTCGGCGCGGACGACCCGTTGCTCTTCGGGTCGCGGCTGGCAGCCCAGTACGAGATCGCGCGCCGCCATCACGGCTTCACGGACCCCGAACTGGCCGAGCTGGCACGGCAGTCGGTACGGGGCTCGGCGGCACCGGAGGACGTCAAGGAGAAGCTGCTGTCCGGGGTCGACGACTGGCTCGCCTGAGACGGGGCCTCTCCGGCGGGAATCGTCGCCCCTGGAGGCCGCTCAGAGGCTGACGCCCACCGTCACCGGCTCGTTGACCAGCGTGATCCCGAAGGCGTCGTGGACCCCGGCGACGACCTCGCGGGCCAGCGTGAGCAGGTCCTCCGTGGTGGCACCGCCCCGGTTGGTGAGGGCGAGGGTGTGCTTGGTGGAGATGCGCGCGGGACCGGTGCCGTGGCCCTTGGTGAAGCCCGACTTGTCGATCAGCCAGGCCGCGGAGGTCTTGATGTGGCCGTCGCCCGCCGGATACGCGGGCGGGGTGGCGTCCGCGCCCAGACGCGCCTGCACGCGCGCGTGGAACGCGGCGAACTCCTCGTCCGTGAGGATCGGGTTGGTGAAGAACGATCCTGCCGACCAGGTGTCGTGATCCTCGGGGTCGAGAACCATCCCTTTGCCGGAGCGCTGCTTCAGAACGGTCTCGCGAGCGGCCGCGAGAGGCACACGATCGCCGGGCTCGACCCCGAGGGCGCGAGCCGTCTCGGCGTACTTGATCGGCGCGGAGAGTCCGGCCGCATCCTCCAGCTCGAAGCGGACGCGCAGGACGACGAAGCGCTCGGGGTCGGCCTTGAAGCGGCTGTGGCGATACGAGAAGGCGCACGCGGCGTTCGAAACGGTGACCGTCTCGCGGCTCCTCCGGTCGTACGCGATCACCTCGGTGATCGTCGACGACACTTCCTGCCCGTAAGCGCCGACGTTCTGGATCGGTGTCGCGCCCGCGGAGCCAGGGATGCCGGCAAGGCACTCGATGCCCGCGAGGCCGGCCTCCACGGTGCGGGCGACCGCGTCGGTCCACACCTCGCCGGCGGCCAGCTCGAGGTCGGCACCGTCGAGTTCGAAGCCGCGCGTGGCGATGCGCAGGGCGGTTCCCGCGAAGCCCTTGTCGCCGATGACCAGGTTGGAACCGCCGCCGATGAGCAGCAGCGGCGTACCGCTGTCGTCGGCCTCGCGGACGGCGGAGACCACCTCGGCGTCGGTCGCCGCGGTGATCAGCCGTGTGGCGGGGCCGCCAAGCCGGAAGGTGGTCAGTGGGGCTAGTGGGGCGCCGTGGAGTTCATGCACGTGCACAGCGTACGAGAACGCCCCGCCGGTCAGGGCGGGGCCGTTCTCAGCAGGGCTCGGTCACGGGCGCCGGAGCACGTTCGTCCAAGGCTGCGAGACATCCACCCGCTTGGCGATCGCCTCCGTGGATGTGCCGTTGCAGCCACCCCGGGCGAACTCGCTCATCGCCTCACATCACTACCTGGGCACGCCTCCATGGAGGGTGCCCCTTACTCAAGCGCTGCCATCAGGCCAGTCGTACGACCGCCCGCGACATCCCCAGGACCTTCCGGCCCGCGCTCATCGCCGTGAGATCGACGCGCACGGTGTTGTCGTCCAGCTTGGCCGCGACCTTGGCGCCGACCTCGATCGAGGCCCCCTTGTCGTCGTTCGGGACGACCACGGGCTTGGTGAAGCGCACGCCGTACTCGACGACCGCACCCGGATCGCCCACCCAGTCGGTGACGACCCGGATCGCCTCGGCCATGGTGAACATGCCGTGCGCGATGACGTCCGGAAGGCCGACCTCCACCGCGAACTTCTCGTTCCAGTGGATCGGATTGAAGTCCCCGGAGGCGCCCGCATACTGCACGAGCGTGCCGCGCGTCACCGGGAAGGTCCCGGCCGGCAGTTCGGTGCCGACCTCGACGTCCTCGTATGCGATCTTCGCCGTCATGCGTGTCGGCCCTCCTCCGCCGCGCGGGACACCAGCTTGGTCCAGGCAGTCACCACATGCTCGCCCGCCTCGTCGTAGACCTCGCCTCGGATGTCCAGGATGTCGTTGCCCGCGAGGGACTTGATCGCGTCGATGGTCGAGGTGACCGTGAGCCGGTCCCCGGCACGCACGGGACGTGTGTAGACGAACTTCTGGTCGCCGTGCACCACACGGCTGTAGTCAAGGCCCAGCTGGGGGTCCTGGACGACCTGTCCCGCGGCCTTGAAGGTGATCGCGAACACGAAGGTGGGCGGAGCGATCACATCAGAGTGCCCGAAGGCCTTGGCGGCCTCGGAGTCCGTGTACGCGGGGTTGGGGTCTCCCACCGCTTCCGCGAACTCGCGGATCTTCTCCCGGCCGACCTCGTAGGGGTCGGTGGGCGGGTAGGACCGCCCCACGAAGGACTGGTCGAGCGCCATGTGCTCGGCACCTCCTGGTGTTCGCTGTGGTTGCCCGGACTGAGCATTCACTCCGGCCGGCCGGACGGCCGACAACGACACGAGGCCGCCCCCGATCAGCTGGGGACGGCCTCGTGTACGAGCCTGATTTATCGCGTTTCGCGGTGCGCGGTGTGCGCCTTGCAACGCGGGCAGTGCTTCTTCATCTCCAGTCGGTCCGGGTTGTTACGCCGGTTCTTCTTGGTGATGTAGTTCCGCTCCTTGCACTCCACGCAGGCCAGCGTGATCTTCGGGCGGACGTCGGTGGCAGCCACGTGAGTGCTCCTTGACGAACGGATGGGATGGGTTTAATGCGTAGACATAGAAGAGTAGCCGATCGAAGGACCGACCCCACAATCGGCTACTGTCAGTAGCGGTGACCGGACTTGAACCGGTGACACAGCGATTATGAGCCGCTTGCTCTACCGACTGAGCTACACCGCTACGATGCGATCGTGCCCCGCCTCGCGACGGGAACCTCTCACACCAGAGCCCCAATACGGAATCGAACCGTAGACCTTCTCCTTACCATGGAGACGCTCTGCCGACTGAGCTATTGGGGCGAGCGATGAAGACATTACACGCTCGGCCACCGATCGCCCAAATCCGTTTCGCGGCACCTGCCCCACCCCGTTCCGGTGTTCTCCTGTGCTCCCCGGGAGTTCCAGCTCCCCCTCAGACACGGCCGACCACTCCGGTACGACTATTCCGCTCCTCCGTGAACCGCGCCGGTCACCGCCCTAGGCTCGACTCACGTTGCGTGATCGGTCCCCCTCCGCAGCCGCCCCGAACCCCAGGAGCGCGATGCCCGACAGTGAGCCGCACCAGCCTCATTCCTCGTCTCCGTCGCCGGGCTCCGGCGAGGGCTCCACGCTGCTGCTGTGCGGTGCGCGGCTGACGGACGGCCGGGCCGTGGACGTGCGGGTGGGCGACGGGCGCATCGAGGCGGTCGGCACGGCCGGCAGCCTCAGCGCGCACGCCGCCCGCGTGGACCTCGCCGGCTATCTGCTCCTGCCTGCCCCCGCGGAGGCGCACGCCCACGGCGACACGGCCCTGTCGGCCAACGGCGACGGTCCGGTCTCGTACGACGGTCAGGACGTCCAGCGCCGCACGACCGAGGCCGCGCTGCTGCAGCTCGGGCACGGTGCAACGGCGCTGCGCTCGCACGTACACGTGGGCGATGTCCAGGGGCTCGGCGCACTGACAGCTGTCCTCCAGGCGCGGCGTGCGCTGCGGGGGCTCGTCGAACTGACGACGGTCGCGATGCCGCGGTTGCTGACCGGACTCGCCGGGGCCGAAGGACTGGCGATACTGCGGGACGCGATGAAAATGGGCGCCTCCGTAGTGGGTGGCTGTCCGGATCTCGACCCCGACCCGACGGGGTACGTGGAGGCCGTCCTGGAGGTAGCTTCGGAGCACGGCTGCCCGGTCGACCTGCACACGGACGGTGACGATCCCGCGCGGCTCGCGCGGTTCGCGGCCATGGCGGGCGGGCTGCGTCCCGGGGTGGCGCTCGGCCCGTGCGGCGGGCTCGCCCGGTTGCCCTCCCCAGTGGTGTCCCGGGCGGCGGATCAGCTCGCCGCAGCCGGAGTGACCGTGGTCTGCCTGCCGCAGGGCGGCTGCTCGGGCACCGACCGGCGGGGGACGGCTCCGGTACGGCTGCTGCGGGCGGCCGGGGTGCGCGTCGCGGCGGGCAGCGGGGCCCTGAGGGACGTATCGAATCCTGTGGGGCGCGGAGATCCGCTGGAGGCCGCATATCTACTGGCCTCGCGCTACGGGCTGCGGCCCGAGGACGCGTACGACGCCGTGAGCTCGTCGGCACGGGCACTGCTCGGGCTGCCCGAAGTGCGCGTGGAGGCGGGATTCCCGGCTGATCTGCTCGCCGTGCGCGGCGACCGGCTCGCGGGGGCGCTGGCGCTGGCGTACAGCCGGACCGTGGTGCACCGGGGGCGGATTGTGGCGCGGACCAGTGCGGTGCGCGAGTACTACGGGTCGGCTGCGGCTGCGGCGTTGGATCTGCCTCGGCAGGGGCGGACCGAGGAGCCCTCCTGAGGGAGGAATCAGGCCTCTGGCGGACTTTGGGGTCCACGCGCGCTGGGGGTTCTTAGGGGTCCACGCGTGCCGCATGCGCCCGCGCCGGCGAGCAGGACGGCGGCGCAGCCGGCCGCCATGAGGGGCTTGCGTGCATGGCAGTGACGACGGTCTCCCGTTGGACGCCGCGCGGCGTCCACCTCGTAAGTCAGTGATCTTTCTTGTGTCTCGCTGATCGTTCAAAAGGCCCATGGGTGATCCACAGGGTTGTGCGGCGGGTGCCGGCGTCCGGGCGTACGGTCGGAGACATGCGCATTGTCATCGCTGGAGGTCATGGTCAGATCGCGCTGCGGCTGGAGCGGCTGCTCGCCGCGCGCGGTGATGAGGTCGCGGGGATCATCCGCCGACCGGAGCAGGGCGACGATCTGCGGGCGGCCGGAGCCGAGCCGGTTCTGTGCGACCTGGAGTCGGCCTCGGTCGAGGAGGTCGCCGCGCATCTGCGGGGCGCGGACGCCGCAGTGTTCGCGGCCGGCGCGGGTCCGGGAAGCGGCGCGGCCCGCAAGGACACTGTGGACCGGGGCGCCGCCGTCCTCCTCGCGGACGCAGCGGTGCGGGCCGGGGTGCGGCGGTACGTGGTGGTGTCGTCGATGGGAGCGGACCCGTCGCATCCCGGGGACGACGTCTTCGACGTGTACCTGCGCGCCAAGGGCGAGGCAGACGCGTACATACGCGGATTCAACAGCCTGGACTGGACGATCCTGCGCCCAGGAATGCTGACGAACGACGCCGGCACCGGCCTGGTACGCCTGGAGGTTTCCACGGGGCGCGGACCCATCCCGCGCGACGATGTCGCGGCCGTGCTGGCAGAGCTGGTGGACACTCCGGCGACGGCCGGGCTGACGCTGGAGCTGATCAGCGGGTTGGCGCCGGTTTCCGTGGCGGTGAAGTCGGTGGCGGGGAACTGAGGGCTGCGGATCGGCTGAACACATCCTGCGAGTTCTACGAGTCCTACGCCAGGGGGAGCCGGCCGGGGAATCCCGGTACAGCGTATCCGTCCAGCGCGGGGCTGGACGGCGCCAAGCGGCGCCTGCCTGCGCGACCCGGGGGACAACCGGCACATCCGGGCACCTCCGTGGCTGATCGCCGGCAACGACGGACGGCGCACTCAACGCCACATCGAGGCACCGACCAACTACACCGGCGGACGAGCGGACATGGAAAACCCCTCTGGTCTACGTTCTCGCAGATCAGAGGGGGTCTCTCTCAGCGTGGCGGCGCCAGGATTCGAACCTGGGAAGGCTGAGCCGGCAGATTTACAGTCTGCTCCCTTTGGCCGCTCGGGCACACCGCCGGGGTTGCTGCCCCTCAAACCGCCTTTCGGCGGTGCTCCGTGGCAACGACGTAAACGATACCCGATGCGCAGGACTGCTTGGCCACCCGATTGATCAGCGCTCCGGGGGCGGCAGGTGGCTAGGCTTATGCGGATGCAGCCCGGGCACCATGCCGGGCTCGGCGGCCACTCCACACACGCCGACACGCACCGACACGCACCGATACAAGGAGCCACAGGACATGGCCGACTCCAGTTTCGACATCGTCTCGAAGGTCGAGCGGCAGGAGGTCGACAACGCCCTCAACCAGGCCGCCAAGGAAATCTCGCAGCGCTACGACTTCAAGAACGTGGGCGCCTCCATCTCCTGGTCCGGCGAGAAGATCCTGATGGAGGCGAACTCCGAGGAGCGGGTCAAGGCCATCCTCGACGTCTTCCAGTCCAAGCTGATCAAGCGCGGTATCTCCCTGAAGGCGCTGGACGCGGGTGAGCCGCAGCTCTCCGGCAAGGAGTACAAGATCTTTGCCTCGATCGAGGAGGGCATCTCCCAGGAGAACGCGAAGAAGGTGGCGAAGATCATTCGCGACGAGGGCCCGAAGGGCGCGAAGGCCCAGGTCCAGGGCGACGAGCTGCGGGTCAGCTCGAAGAGCCGCGACGACCTGCAGGCCGTGATCGCCCTCTTGAAGGGCAAGGACTTCGACTTCGCCCTGCAGTTCGTCAACTACCGGTGACCTCACGCTTGTTGCACGTGCAAGGGAGGGTGGGCACCCGACAGTGCCCACCCTCCCGCCGGCTGGCTAACGACCTCAGGGGTGCGCGCTCAGTTGCGCGAGTTGCCGAGCAGGAGGCGGTAGACGATCAGGAGGGCGAGCGAGCCGCCGATCGCGGCGGCCCAGGTAGCGCCGTCGTAGAACTGCTTGGTGATCGGGTGGCCCAGCCAGCGGGCGGAGATCCAGCCGCCGATGAACGCACCCGCGATGCCGATGAGAGTCGTGCCAATGAAGCCGCCTGGGTCACGGCCCGGGAGCAGGAATTTGGCGATGGCGCCGGCCAGGAGCCCCAGAATGATCCAGCTGATGATGCCCATGCGGTGAACCTGCCCCTCTGTGCTGTGCCTGTGCTGTGATCTTGCTCTCGCCAGGCTGTGTTGATGCCGCTCTTGTGCCGCTGTTGGCTTTGCCTGTGCTGCGGCTCTTGCCTCTGTTCGGTGCTGTTGCTGGGGAGGACGCCGCAGCGGCGTCGACCGGTTGCACTGATCAGCAGGGCGCGGCTCATGACACGGCTCGGTTCCGGCCGACCCGGCTCAGCTTGGCGTTTAACTTCGCCGTGCTTTTGGCCTGCTGAGATTCATGATTTCCGGGACAGGGGACGCCGCCGTTACTCACGCTTCGAGATGTTAGTAACGGAGCGTCAGGGAGCGGCCGCAAAGAATGAGTCTCCTGTTGATGGCCCCGCCGTCGAGGCGCTGGACGTGTTGTCCGATTTCGGATCGAGTTGCCGGACGGCCACAGGGCGTAGACGCCGATACGCAAGGCCGCGATGCCGCGATGCCGCGATGCCGCGATGCCGCGATGCCGCGGGATCGTCTCCGAACGTTCTCGATCGCGCCACAAGGGCGCTGCGGTTCCACCTGAACGCGTGACCAGCTGATACTGGTGGTAGCGGGTATGCTCGCGGATCGACCTGAGGGGTACTGATCATGAAGCTGTTCAACCTGCTACTGAACATCATCTGGCTCGTCTTCTGTGGCATCTGGATGGCCATCGGCTACCTGATCGCCGCGCTGATCTGCTTCCTTTTGATCGTCACCATCCCATTCGGCATCGCGTCGCTACGCATCGCCGGCTTCGTCATCTGGCCGTTCGGCCGCACCACTGTGGAGCGGCCGGGGGCTGGGGCAGGATCGTTCATCGGCAACGTGATCTGGGTGATCTTCGCGGGGTGGTGGCTGGCTCTGGCCCACCTCGTCACGAGCATCCCGCTGTTCCTGTCGATCATTGGCATCCCATTCGGGTGGGCCAACCTCAAGCTGATCCCGGTCTCGCTGATGCCATTGGGGCGTGAAGTGGTGCCGACGGATCAAGCCTTCGGAGGCAGGTGATCGTAGGAGCGGGTATCACACCTCTCCTCCCTTGGCATCGCAGGTGGGATCGCATGCGTGCACTTCCTCCGTATACCTCTCGGCTACACCGTCATCCGTCCGTCCTACAACTGCCGTCGCCGCCTCGATGGCCCCGAACGGTCCGCCGTTCCGTAGACGCGATCTTCTACAAGGCGCGGACCGGCAAGTTGTGGCCGAACGTACTCAAGGAAACCGGTGCCACGATCCAAGCCTCGAAGCACTTCAACGCCTGGACGTCAGAAGACACCTGGAGCCGTGTGAACGCTGCCCTGGCGGGCGTGGAACAGGTCCCGCTCCCGGAGCTCCAGCTACTGCCCTCGATGCTCATCGAAGGGCGGCGTCGACCCGAGCGCGATGCTGAACGCAGAAGAACGATCCCGAACGGGATGCCAATTGCCGTAATGCAGAGCAGCACGCCGGCGAACAAGTAGCCGAGGGACAGCCAGAATCCGCTCAGGGTCGACCAAATGGCATGAAGAATTGGTCTCACTGGTGGCGACCTGCCATCTGCTCGAGCCGGGCAATGCGCTCCGCCATCGGCGGATGCGTGGAGAACATCCTGGACATCCCCTGCCCTGGGCGGAAGGGGTTGGCGATCATCATGTGGCTTGCGGTCTCGATGCGCGGCTCGGTGGGCAGCGGAAGCTGCTTCGTGCCCGCCTCGAGCTTGCGCAGGGCGCTCGCGAGGGCCAGTGGGTCGCCGGTGAGCTGGGCTCCGGAGGCGTCGGCCTCGTACTCCCTGGAGCGGCTGATGGCGAGCTGGATCAGGGACGCGGCGAGCGGACCCAGGATCATGATCATTACCATGCCGAGGATACCGGGGCCGTCGTCGTCGTTGGAGCGGCCGATCGGGATCAGCCAGGCGAAGTTGACCAGGAACATGATCACGGAGGCGAGGGCGCCGGCGACCGACGAGATCAGGATGTCGCGGTTGTAGACGTGGCTCAGTTCGTGGCTGATGACGCCGCGCAGTTCCCGCTCGTTCAGGATGCGCAGGATGCCGTCGGTACAACACACCGCCGCATTGCGAGGGTTGCGGCCCGTCGCGAACGCGTTGGGCGCCCCGGTCGGCGAGATGTACAGGCGTGGCATGGGTTGCCGGGCCTGGGTGGAGAGCTCCCGGACCATCCTGTACAGGGCCGGGGCCTCGAACTCGCTCACTGGACGCGCACGCATCGCGCGTAGCGCCAGCTTGTCGCTGTTCCAGTACGCGTACGCGTTCGTGCCGATCGCGATGAGCAGCGCGACGACGAGGCCCGTACGCCCGAAAAAGCTGCCGATGACGATGATGAGTGCGGACAGTCCCCCAAGGAGTACGGCGGTCCTGAGCCCGTTGTGCCGGCGGTGCACGGTACGCCCTCCAAGTCGTGCGGCAGGGGAACCCTTTGCCTGCTGATCTCTGTCGTCTCTGATTCCGTGAATTTACGGTCCAGTGGACCCTCCCGTACTGGTCAACGCCAGGCGGGGAGCTCCAGTTCCCTTGTGCGCGCGGCGGCGCGCGTGAGCCGTCCAGGTGAAGTCGGGCAACGCCGTGCACGCGCGCGTGCGGTTCTATCGCCCACGCGCGCGGGCGATGCGGTCGGCTCAGAACAGGCCGGTGTCCGAGAAGCGCAGGACCAACTGGGGTGCTCCGGAGAGGGCGACTCCCAGGACGGCGGTCAGCGCGATCGCGGCGGTCAGCGGGACGGGTACGCGGTGCGTCTCGTGCTCTCCTTCGGGAGAGCGGAACAGGAGCGCCGTCCACTGGAGGTAGTAGAAGAGCGCGATCACGACGTTGACGGCCATGACCACGGCGAGCCAGCCGAGGCCCGCGTCCACTGCTGCCGAGAAGACGGTGACCTTCGCGAAGAGGCCGATGATCCCCGGCGGCAGTCCCGCGAGGCAGAGCAGAAAGAAGCCCAGGACGAGTGCGGCGAGGGGGCGCGAAGCGTACAGGCCGCGGTATTCGCTGATGCGGTTCAGCGGCTTCGTACGGGCGACCAGGGCGGCCACGGCGAAGGCACCGAGGTTGACGGCGGCGTACATCAGGGCGTACGCGACGGTGGAGCCGATGGCCTTCTCGGCGTCCTGGGAGTACGCGGCGGCGGCGATCGGCACCAGGAGGTAGCCTGCCTGACCGACGGAGGACCAGGCGAGCAGGCGGACCGCGCTGTACGCACGCGTGGCCTGCTGACGCAGGGCGCCGACGTTGCCGATCGTCATGGTGAGCGCGGCGAGGACGGCGAGCGCCGGGCCCCAGACGTCCGCGTACGAGGGGAGGGCGATCACAGTGACGAGGATCAGCCCGGAGAAGCCGACCGCCTTGCCGACGACCGACAAGTAGGCAGCGACCGGCAGAGGCGCCCCTACATAGGTGTCGGGCACCCAGAAGTGGAAGGGAACGGCAGCCGTTTTGAAGGCGAAGCCGACAAGGGTGAGGACGACGCCCGCCTGGGCGAGGGTGTGCAGTTGCCCGTCGACGTCCTGGATCTTGGTGGCGATCTCGGTGAGGTACAGGGTGCCCGTAGACGCGTAGACGAAGCTGACGCCCATGAGGCTCACTGCGGTCGCGGTGACCGAGGACAGGAAGAACTTCAGGGCCGCTTCGGAGGACTTCCTGTCGCCGCGTTTGATGCCGACGAGGGCGAAGGCGGGCAGCGAGGCGACTTCCAGGGCGACGATCAGGGTCGCCAGGTCGCGTGAGGCGGGCAGCAGGGCGGCGCCGGCCGCCGATGAGAGCAGCAGGAACCAGAACTCCCCTTCTGGGAGCTTTCTGTTGGCGTCCTTCAGGGCGGTCACGGAGAGAAGGGCTGCCAGGAGGGCGCCGCCGAGGACCAGGAACTGAATGACGAGCGTGAACCGGTCCGCCGTATAGCTGCAGACGTCCGCGTCGACGGTCAGGCAGAAGGTGGAGCGGTCGCCGTCCAGGAGGGGCAGCAGCATCAGAGCGGACGCGGTGAGTCCCGCGACGCAGACCCAGCCGAGCAGCGTCTTCTTGGCGTCGTCGACGAAGAGATCGGCGACGAGCACCACGAGGCCGACGACCGCCACGATGGTGGGCGGCGCGATCACGAGCCAGTCGACTGACTGGACCAGTGTGCTGCTCATCGGGTGCCTCCTGCGAGGAGCTGCTGCACGGCCGGGTCGGTCAGGCCGAGGAGGGCCTTCGGCCACAGTCCGGCGACGACGGTGAGGGCGACGAGCGGAGTCCAGGCGGCGAACTCGTACGTCTGGACGTCAGCGAGCTTCGGGCTCGCCTGCGGGACCGCGCCCATACAGACGCGGCGTACCACGACGAGCATGTACGCGGCTGTGAGCAGGGTGCCGAACACGGCGATCGCCATGTAGGTCAGGAACGCGGGGCGGCTGAGGTCGTCGGCGGGGTCGAACGCGCCGAACAGGGCCAGCATTTCGCCCCAGAATCCGGCGAGGCCCGGCAGGCCGAGCGAGGCGACGGCGGCGAAGGCGAGCAGGCCGCCGAGGCGCGGGGCCTTGCCGTAGAGGGCCGCGCCCGTCTTCTTTGCGAGCGTGTCGAGGTCCGTCGTGCCCGTGCGGTCCTTGAGCGCGCCGACCAGGAAGAACAGCAGGCCGGTGATGAGGCCGTGGGCGATGTTCGCGAACAGTGCGCCATTCACACCGGTCGGGGTCATCGTGGCGATGCCGAGGAGCACGAAGCCCATGTGACCCACGGAGGAGTAGGCGATGAGGCGCTTGAGATCGCCCTTCGCGCCCTGCTTGGCGAGCGCCAGGCAGGCGAGGGATCCGTAGATGATCCCGACGACGGCGAAGGCGGCGAGGTAGGGCGCGAAGGTCCGCATGCCGTCCGGCGTGATGGGCAGCAGAATCCGGACGAACCCATACGTACCCATTTTCAGTAGGACGCCGGCCAACAGGACCGAGCCGACGGTCGGCGCGGCGGTGTGAGCGTCCGGCAGCCAGCTGTGCAGCGGCCACATCGGCGTCTTGACCGCGAGCCCGATTCCGATCGCCAAAACGGCGATGACCTGCACGGCTGCGGTCAGTGACCGGCCGTTGTCAGTGGCGAGTGCCACCATGTCGAATGTGCCGGACTTGAGCCCGACCAGGAGCAGGCCCAGCAGCATGACGATGGAGCCGAGCAGCGTGTAGAGGATGAATTTCCAAGCGGCCTGGGTCCGTTGCTCACCGCCCCAGCGGGCGATGAGGAAGTACATCGGGATGAGCACCATCTCGAACGCGAGGAAGAAGAGCAGAAGGTCGAGGACGGCGAAGGTCGCGAGGGTGCCGGACTCGAGTACGAGCAGCAGTGCGACGAAGGCCCTCGGGGTCGGGCCCGAAGGCATTCTGAAGAAGGAGTACAGCGCGCAGAGGAAGGTCAGCAGCGCGGTCAGGACCAGAAGGGGGAGGGAAATGCCGTCGGTACCGAGGTGGATCCGCACGTCGAGTGCGGGAATCCAGCTGATGTCCGTCGTGGCCTGCATCTTCGAGGGCTGGTCGTGGTCAAAACCGAGCGCGAGGACGATTGCGGCGATGAGCACGGCGCCGGTGACCGTCACACCGTGGCGCAGCACAGCGTGGTCCGGGGACTTCCCCTTGAGTCCGGGCGGGGCCGGCGAAAGAGCGGCTGCGGCGCCGAGGAGCGGGCCGACGACCATGAACGCCAGGAGGAACTGCATCACGGACTCGTTGATATCGATCACGCCTGCTCACGCTCCCGTGGCGACTAGGAGGGCGGCGACCGCCAGGACGACGGTGCCGGCGAGCAGCGCGCTCACATAGGTCTGCACATTGCCGGTCTGGGCGCGCCGGACGGCCGCGCCGAGCAGGCGGGGCAGCGCACCCGCACCGCGTACGTAGGTGTCGACGACCTCACGGTCGAGGAACCCAACGAGTGTGGCCCCGGCCTGGACCGGGCGGACGAAGAGCGCGGAGTAGACGGCGTCGAGGTGGAAGCCGACGGCCGCGTGCCGGTGCAACGGGCCCAGGAGCAGGCGTCCGGGGTCCGCCGGGTCGGGCGCGGACGCCACGTTTCCGTACGCGGGGGCGTGGCTGGCGATGGCCTCGGCCTCGACGAGTCCGGCGTCACCCTCGGGGTG
>CAMLJW010000079.1 GCA_946480485.1 uncultured Streptomyces sp.
CGAAGGACGGCTCTGCGAAGGGCGATTCCGCCAAGGGGGCTCCCGCGAAGGGCGGTGCCCCGAAGGGCGGGCCCACGGGGGGCGGTTCTTGGCAGGGTGCTTCTCGGAGCGCCCCCGCGACGGGCGAGGCCGTACCGGAGGGTGCGGCGCAGGGGAAGCCCGAGGCGGTCGGCGGGCATGAGCGCGCGGCTGCCACGACCACACCCACACCCATGCCCGCGCCCATGCAGTCCGGCGAGGCCGCGCGGCCTTCCGCGCCGCCCACCGCGCAAGAATCGGCGCCCGCACCGGCCACCGCGCCGGCACCGGCAATCGCGGCCTCGCCCGATGGCGCGGCCGCTCTGAAGCCCGCCCCCAAGCCCTTGCCCCTTTCCGGGTTCTTCACCGTGCCGAGGGCCGTGGCGGTGGTACCGACCTCGTCCGTGCGGCGGCCCTCCGTGGAGGGCGGGTTCGACTTCTTCGGTACCCAGAAGAGGGCGGATGCGCTGGAGTCCGTACAGAACGAGGACCTCGCCGACGTGGTGGGCCAGGAGGCGCTCGCCCTCCACAAGGGCGCGTCCGAGTCCGAGTTCAAGCCGGCGGACGAGGAGTCGCGCGGCGTCGGTCAGGTCATCGACCTGACCGCGCACGACGAGACGGAACAGATCGACGTGGCGGAACAGCGGGGCGCGGTTTCCTGAACCTCGGCGGCAAGCGATCGTGAGGGCAGTGGCAACGCGCCACTGCCCTCACGCCATCCACCGATCCGGCCGAGCCTCCCGCCGCCCCGTACGCGACCCGCCTGTCCGTACAGCGGGTCCGCCGCCTCCGAGCTTTCCTGGGCCGCCGTTCGTTCCCCACGGTCCCCGTCTCGCTGCCGCGAGCGTACGTACGAGACACTGTTCCCATGACTCCTACGACGGAGACCATGGTCGGAATCGGCGGCGCCGCGGAGAGCGCCGCCATGGTGCTCAACATCGGGCCCCAGCACCCCTCCACACACGGGGTGCTGCGGCTGCGGCTCGTGCTGGACGGCGAGCGGATCCAGCACGCGGAGCCGGTCATCGGCTATATGCACCGCGGCGCGGAGAAACTCTTCGAGGCGCGCGACTACCGTCAGATCGTCATGCTCGCCAACCGCCACGACTGGCTCTCCGCCTTCTCGAACGAGCTCGGTGTCGTCCTCGCCGTCGAACGCATGCTCGGCATGGAGGTACCCTCCCGGGCGGTGTGGATGCGCACGCTCCTCGCGGAGCTGAACCGTGTCCTGAACCATCTGATGTTCCTGGGGTCGTACCCCCTGGAACTGGGCGGAATCACCCCGGTCTTCCATGCCTTCCGGGAGCGCGAGGAACTCCAGGGCGTCATGGAGGAGATCTCCGGCGGGCGCATGCACTACATGTTCAACCGGGTCGGCGGTCTCAAGGAGGACCTCCCCGCCGGATGGACCGCGCGTGCGCGTGCGGCTGTCGCGGACGTCCGCTCGCGTATGGACGTGTACGACGAGCTGGTGCTCGGCAACGAGATCTTCCGAGGCCGCACGCGCGACGTGGGCCGGATGTCTCCCGAGACGGTGCAGGCCTACGGAGTGAGCGGTCCCATCGCCCGCGCCTGCGGGGTCGACTTCGACCTGCGCCGCGACGAGCCGTATCTCGCCTACGGGGAGCTGGGCGACGTCCTGAAGGTCGTCACACGGCAGGCGGGCGACTGCCTGGCCCGTTTCGAGTGCCTCCTGGATCAGACGCACAACTCCCTGGACCTCGCCGACGCCTGCCTGGACCGGCTCGCGGAGCTGCCGCCCGGGCCGATCAACCAGCGGCTTCCGAAGGTGCTGAAGGCCCCCGAGGGCCACACGTACGCCTGGACCGAGAACCCGCTCGGCATCAACGGCTACTACCTCGTCAGCAAGGGTGACAAGACCCCGTACCGGCTGAAGCTGCGCTCGGCCTCGTACAACAACATCCAGGCGCTCACCGAACTGCTGCCGGGCACGCTCGTCGCGGACATGGTGGCGATTTTGGGGTCACTGTTCTTCGTCGTGGGGGACATCGACAAGTAGGGCGTCAGTGCCCTGACAGGCAACAGGGCTGTCTTCTTTGGCTTCTCGGGCTTCTCCGGCTCCTTCGGGCGGCAGGCTCGGTAGTGGGTTCGGAATTCCAACTGGCTGCACAAGCCAGCCGAAGTCGCCGAGCCCGCCAGGAGCGGTGAGCTCGGCGGCCTCACCCGCGCCCGCGAGAGCGCGTACGTACCCTGCCGGGTCCGTGGAGGCCAGAGCCAGCGGCGGCCGTCGGCCGCTCACGCCCAGGGCGCGCAGAGCCTCCCGCTGGGTCAGCAGCCGCGCTCCGGGCCGTGCGCACGCGTCCAGTGCCACGTGGGCGGTGATGTCGCAGGATCCGTCCGGCACGGGCGCCGTCGTCCTGCCCTCGCGGAAGCCGGTGAGCGTTCCGTAGGGGGGCCGGGCGTCCGCGACGTGGGCGTAGTCGACGGCGACGGCCACACCCCGGTCCAGGGTGGCCACGGCACAGGCCCAGGCGGCGTCCCTGGAGAGACCGATTTCGGCACGCAGCCCTTCGGGGCGTACGGCTTCCCCGTACGACTCCGGCTCTGACTCCCGCTCCGGCTCCGGTGCGGGCCCCTGCCCCGCCCCCGGCCCGAGCGGCCACCACCGCGCCAGCCACTCCGCCTCCGGCCCGGTGACCGGCTGCCCAAGGGTTTCGGCGCCGTCCTCCCGTACGAGAACCAGACGCGGCACCCCGTCCGCGTCCACCTCGGCCACGTCCAGCGGCACGTTGTCCAGCCACTCGTTGGCGAACAGCATCCCGCAGACGCCCGTCGGAGGCTCCGCGCGCCACTCGAGGCGGGGGTCGAGAGCGGCGGGACGGTCGGCGCGTTCGACGGCGTACCCGCGCGCGCGGGAGGCCACTTCGGCGGGCAGGGCCTTCAGGACGCCGGTCACCAGCTCGCCGCGGCCCGCGCCCATGTCGACGAAGGCGAGTTCGGCGGGACGGCCGAGCGCTTCGTCGACCCGGCACAGGAGCCGGGCCACGGCTCCCGCGAACTGCGGTGACACATGCACCGACGTACGGAAATGACCAGCAGGCCCCTCGGGCCGGCGATAGAACCCGAAGGGCCCGTACAGGGCCTCTTCGGTCGCATCCCGCCACCTACGCCACGCGCCTACTCCCTTATGCCTCACTGCGCCAGGCTAAGCGCCCGGTCTGAGTAGGTCTCCACCTTGGGGAGTACGTGCGCCGGTCGTGGATCGACCCTCCGGTTGACTCCTGCGCGCAGTGCGCTTCCCTACGCTGGGTTACGTGCAACGCCTCTATGACCTCCTCCGCAGGTACCCCACGTGGGTCGACAGTTTCTGGGCCGTCGTGCTGCTCGGGATCTCCGGCGTCGTGGAAGGAATGGTCGGTCTGGAGGCTGAGGCCCCCGACCCCCCGGTCATCGCGATCCCGGTCACCCTGCTGCTGTACCTCGTGGTCGCGCTGCGCCGCCGCATGCCCGAGAAGATGCTGCTGCTGGCCATCACAGTCGGACTGACACAGCAGGCCCTCGCCGTGGCGGAGACACCGGCGATCTTCGCGATGCTGTTGATCATCTACACCGTGGCCGCAAACGGCGCCCGCTGGGCGTCCCGGCTCGCACTCGTCGCCGGCCTGAGCGCGGGGGCGCTCTCGCAGCTGCCCTGGCCGGGGGGTTTCGTGGGCATGTGGGGCCATATCCTGATGGCCGTCTTCCTGACCGTCCTCTTCGCGCTCGCCTGGGTCCTCGGCGACTCCATCCGCACCCGCCGCGCCTATCTCGCCGAGCTGGAGGAGCGCGCCGAACGCATGGAGAAGGAGCGCGAGGCCCAGTCCAAGGTCGCGGTAGCCGCCGAGCGGGCCCGGATCGCCCGCGAGCTGCACGATGTGGTCGCGCACAACGTCTCGGTGATGGTGGTGCAGGCCGACGGCGCCGCGTATGTCCTTGACACCGCCCCCGACCAGGCCAAGAAGGCCCTGGAGACCATTTCCGGAACAGGCCGGCAGGCCCTCGCCGAGATGCGCCGCCTGCTCGGTGTGCTGCGTACCGGCGAACACCAGGAGAGCGGCGAGTACGTCCCCCAGCCCGACGTCGACCAGCTCGACGACCTCGTCGAGCAGTGCCGCAGCTCGGGTCTCCCCGTCGACTTCCAGATCGAGGGCACTCCGCGCCCGCTGCCGAGCGGCGTCGAGCTCACCGCGTACCGCATCGTGCAGGAGGCGCTCACCAACACGCGCAAGCACGGGGGGGCGAACGCGGGCGCCAGCGTGCGCCTGGTGTACTTCGACGACGGCCTCGGGCTGCTCGTCGAGGACGACGGCAGGGGCGCCCCGCACGAGTTGTACGAGGAGGGTGGCGCCGACGGCCGGGGACACGGTCTGATCGGCATGCGCGAGCGCGTGGGCATGGTCGGCGGCACCCTGGACGCGGGCCCGCGCCCGGGCGGCGGCTTCCGGATCAGCGCCCTGCTCCCGCTCAAGCCCGCCGTCTGACACGTGCACGCTCCACGAACCGACCAAAGGACCCACGCATGCCGATCCGCCTGATGCTCGTCGACGACCAGGTGCTGCTGCGCACCGGATTCCGGATGGTGCTCGACGCGCAGCCGGACATGGAGGTCCTGGCGGAGGCGGGCGACGGCGTCGAGGCCCTCCAGGTGCTGCGTTCGACCCCCGTCGACGTGGTCCTGATGGATGTCCGCATGCCGAAGCTGGACGGCGTGGAGACCACCCGCCGCATCTGCTCCGAGCCCAACCCTCCGAAGGTACTGATCCTGACCACCTTCGACCTCGACGAGTACGCTTTCTCCGGCCTGAAGGCGGGCGCCTGCGGCTTCATGCTCAAGGACGTACCGCCCGGCGAGCTCCTCGCCGCCATCCGCGCCGTACACAGCGGCGACGCGGTGGTCGCGCCCTCCACGACCCGTCGGCTCCTCGACCGGTTCGCGTCCATGCTGCCGAGCGGCGGCCAGGAGCCCCAGCACAAGGAGCTGGAGCGGCTCACCGACCGCGAACGCGAGGTGATGATCCTGGTCGCGCAGGGCCTGTCGAACGGCGAGATCGCTGCCCGCCTCGTCCTCTCGGAGGCGACGGTCAAGACACACGTGGGCCGCATACTCACCAAACTGGGCCTGCGCGACCGGGTGCAGGTCGTCGTTTTCGCGTACGAGACCGGGCTCGTACGGGCGGGCGGTTGAGCTTGGCGTTCGACCGAGTTCGAGTCTCAAGCCGGGTGGAAGGCGGCTGACGACGGCTGTCGGTGACCGTTGTGAACGTACGGTGTGCCGGAACGTGACCGGGGCGCAACCGGCGCCCACTAAGGTCCTGCGCATGCTCCTGTGGATCAACGGCCCCTTCGGGGGCGGCAAGACACAGACCGCACACGAGATCCGGCGGCGCCTGCCCGGCAGCGTCATCTGCGACCCGGAACACGTCGGCTTCGGGCTGCGCCGCATGCTGCCGCCCGAACGGCGCGGGGATTTCCAGGATCTGGTGTCCTGGCGGCAGGGTGTCGTCGAGGTGCTCGACCTGGCCCTCACGCAGCACGAGGGCGTGGTGATCGCCCCCATGACGGTCACCGAGCCCGTGTACTTCGACGAGACCGTCGGGCAGCTGCGCGAACGCGGCCACGACGTACGGCACTTCACGCTCCTCGCCGAGCGGGAGACGGTACTGAAGCGGCTGCGCGAGCGCGGTTTCGGACACCTCCTCCGGCACGCGGTCGGCAAGGAGGCACCTGTGCGCGGGGAGAGTTGGGCCGTGCGCAAGCTCGACCACTGTCTGGAGCGGCTGCCCGAGCCGGAGTTCGCCGAGCACCTGTGGACGGATCACACGACCGTTCCCAAGACCGCCGACCGGATCGCCGTACTGGCCGGGCTGACGCTCACTCCGAACAGGGAAGGGGCGCTGCGGACGCGGCTGCGGCAGATGCGTGTCGGGGCGAAGCACAGCCGGTTCGGCTGACGGGCTGACGGACTGCTGCTGTCGTCCGACCGTCCGGGCGCTGCACCGGCCGGGCCCGCGCGTTTCCCCCAGCCTGTGGACAGGACAACGGGCCCGGAACCGATCGCGTTAACATGACGAGAAATCGTCCGGTACCCCGAGCGGACTGGAGCGGAAGGCCGCAGTCGAGTGAGTACAGTCCCACAACCAGACCCCAAGGACCGCCCGGCGCGGCTCACCGTCGGCGTCGTCGGTGCCGGCCGCGTGGGTCCCGCACTTGCCGCGTCACTCCAGCTCGCCGGGCATCGACCGGTGGCGGTCTCCGGAGTCTCCGACGCCTCCGTACGACGTGCGGCGCAGCTGCTGCCCGACGTACCGCTGGTGGCGCCCGCGGCGGTCATGGAGCGGGCCGACCTGGTGCTTCTGACGGTCCCCGACGACGCCTTGCCGGGGCTGGTGCAGGGTCTTGCCGAGACGGGCGCCGTGCGGGCCGGGCAGCTACTCGTGCACACCTCCGGGCGGTACGGCGCGAAGGTCCTGGATCCCGCACTGCGGGCCGGGGCACTGCCGCTGGCGCTGCACCCCGCGATGACGTTCACCGGCACCCCTGTGGACGTACAGCGTCTGGCGGGGTGCTCCTTCGGGGTCACCGCTCCCGAGGAGCTGCGGCTGGCCGCCGAGGCGCTGGTCATCGAGATGGGCGGCGAGCCCGAGTGGATCGCCGAGGAGAACCGGCCGCTGTACCACGCGGCCCTCGCCCTCGGCGCCAACCACCTGGTGACGCTGGTCGCCGAGTCCCTGGAGCTGCTCCGGGCCGCGGGCGTCGAAGCTCCCGACCGGATGCTGGGCCCGCTCCTGGGGGCCGCCCTGGACAACGCCCTCAGGTCGGGCGACGGGGCCCTCACCGGTCCCGTCGCACGGGGTGACGCGGGCACGGTCGCCGCGCACGTGTCGGAGCTGCGCAAGCACGCGCCGCAGACCGTCGCCGGCTATCTGGCGATGGCCCGTGCGACCGCCGACCGGGCACTCGCCCACGGGCTGCTCAAGCCGGAGCTCGCCGAGGACCTTCTGGGGGTACTCGCCGACGGCACCGAAGGGACCGCCGGGACCGAGGGAGAGTCCCCATGACCGCCGCCCTGCTGAGCACCTTGGACGAGCTCCACGCGCGCGTGCGCACCGGACGCCGTGCCGTCGTGATGACCATGGGCGCCCTGCACGCGGGTCACGCGGCGCTGATCCGTACCGCTCGCGAGATCGCGGGGGGCGAAGGGGAGGTCGTCGTCACGGTCTTCGTGAACCCCCTCCAGTTCGGCGCGGGCGAGGACCTCGACCGCTACCCGCGCACGCTGGACGCCGACGTCAAGATCGCCGAACAGGCGGGCGCGGACATCGTGTTCGCACCCTCCGTGGACGAGGTCTACCCCGGCGGCGAGCCCCAGGTGCGCGTCAGCGCGGGCCTGATGGGCGAGCGCCTGGAGGGCGCCTCGCGGCCCGGGCACTTCGACGGCATGCTCACCGTCGTGGCCAAACTGCTGCATCTCACCCGACCCGACGTGGCGCTGTACGGGCAGAAGGACGCCCAGCAGCTCGCCCTGATCCGCCGCATGGTGCGCGATCTGAACTTCGGGGTGGAGATCGTCGGGGTACCGACCGTGCGTGAGGCGGACGGCCTGGCCCTGTCCAGCCGGAACCGCTATCTGTCGGCCGCCGAGCGGCACACCGCGCTCGCCCTCGCCGAGGCCCTGTTCGCGGGCAGCGACAGGCACGCCGCACAGGAGGCCCTCCGCGCGCGAGCCCGCGAAGTGCCCACCACGCGCGCGCGTGCCGAGGCCCTCAGCGCGCTCGGCGAGTCCCGCGCCGCGGCTGACGCGCACGCCGTGTCCAAGGCGGCACCCGGCGGGCCGGCCGCGGTCCGCGCCGCCGCCCGCCTGGTCCTCGACGACGCGGCCGGCATGCGACCCCCGCTCGCCCTGGACTACTTGGCGCTGGTCGATCCGTCCGACTTCACCGAGATCCCGGACGACTACACCGGTGAGGCGGTCCTCGCCGTCGCCGCCCGGGTCGGGACAACCCGGCTGATCGACAACATTCATATGACCTTCGGAGCCGCCTCGTGACCAGCACAGGCATACGTCTGCACGCGCCCGCCCCCGGCTGGTTCATCGCCGCCGACGTCGTGGTCGTCGGCTCCGGAGTCGCCGGACTCACCGCGGCCCTGCGCTGCGACGCCGCGGGCCTGCGGACCGTCGTGGTCACCAAGGCCCGCCTCGACGACGGCTCCACGCGCTGGGCGCAGGGCGGCATCGCGGCGGCTCTGGGCGAGGGCGACACCCCCGAGCAGCACCTCGACGACACGCTGGTGGCGGGCGCGGGCCTGTGCGACGAGGAGGCCGTACGCATCCTCGTCACCGAGGGCCCCGACGCCGTACGCCGGCTGATCGCGACCGGCGCCCACTTCGACGAGTCGGAAGAGGGCGACCTGGAACTCGCCCGCGAGGGAGGCCACCACCGCCGCCGTATCGCGCACGCGGGCGGCGACGCGACCGGTGCCGAGATCTCCCGGGCTCTCGTCGAGGCGGTACGCGCAGGCAGGAGGGGCGAGCGCGAAGCGCTCTCGGCCAAGGGGGGCGGCGGGCGACGGGCGGGACTGCGCACGGTCGAGAACGCCCTCGTCCTGGACCTGCTGACGGACGCTGACGGCCACACCGCGGGCGTAACCCTGCACGTCATGGGAGAGGGCCAGCACGACGGCGTGGGAGCCGTCCACGCGCCCGCCGTGGTCCTCGCCACCGGTGGTATGGGCCAGGTCTTCTCGGCGACCACCAACCCGTCCGTGTCCACCGGAGACGGCGTGGCGCTGGCGCTCCGCGCCGGAGCCGAGGTCAGCGACCTGGAGTTCGTCCAGTTCCATCCGACCGTGCTCTTCCTGGGCCCGGACGCCGAGGGCCAGCAGCCGCTGGTCTCCGAGGCGGTACGCGGCGAGGGTGCCCACCTGGTCGACGCGGACGGTGTGCGTTTCATGGCCGGGCAGCACGAACTGGCCGAGCTCGCGCCCCGGGACATCGTCGCCAAGGGCATCATGCGCCGCATGCAGGACCAGGGCGCCGAGCACATGTATCTGGACGCCCGCCACTTCGGCGCCGACATGTGGGAGCACCGCTTCCCCACCATCCTGGCCGCCTGCCGCGCCCACGGCATCGACCCGGTCACCGAGCCCGTCCCGGTCGCCCCGGCGGCCCACTACGCCTCCGGAGGCGTCCGGACGGACGCCCATGGCCGTACGACGGTCCCCGGCCTGTACGCGTGCGGCGAGGTCGCCTGCACCGGCGTGCACGGCGCCAACCGGCTTGCCTCCAACTCCCTCCTGGAGGGCCTGGTCTATGCCGAGCGCATCGCCGCCGACATCGCCGCACGGCACGAGGAAACCGGCCTCCCCGCGCGCGTGCCCGCGCCGGTCGCCTATCCGGAGCAGCCCGTCCACCCGCTGCTGGCTCCCGAGGCGCGCTTCGCCATCCAGCGGGTCATGAGCGAGGGCGCCGGTGTCCTGCGGTCCGCCGCGTCCCTTGAGGCCGCCGCCGACCGCCTCCAGCGGCTGCGCTCCGACGCGCGCGAGGCGCTCGCCGCGAACGGCAAGACGGCCGAGCCCGGCGTCGACACCTGGGAGGCCACCAATCTTTTGTGCGTGGCCAGGGTCCTGGTCGCCGCCGCCCGCCTGCGCGAGGAGACGCGCGGCTGCCACTGGCGCGAGGACCACGCCGACCGCGACGACACCAACTGGTCCCGCCACATCGTCGTACGCATGAATCCGGACCTCCCACCGGTCTCCCGCCACCACCCCTCCAACGAGGCGCTGCGCGCCGCACCTGCTGAATTCGCCGTACGCACCACCGACACAGCAGACTTCCCTCCGACCCTCCCCCAACCGTTCGACTTCGCTCGAGCAGGGGGAGCCCCTATGCCCCAGCCGGCGCACCGTCCTCAGGAGCAGTGACAGAAGTGAGCACCCCCGACCTTCCCCTTCTCAACGGCGGTGGCTGCGGCGACGGCTGCGGTTGCGGTGCCGAAGGGGAGTACGACACCGACACCCTGGAGTGCGGCCTCGACCCCGCCCTCGCACAGCTGCTCGCCGACGCGGGCCTCGACCCCGTAGAGGTCGAGGACATCGCCCACCTGGCCATCGAGGAGGACCTCGACCACGGCGTGGACGTGACCACGGTCGCGACCATCCCCGAAGCGGCCGTCGCCACCGCCGACCTCACCGCCCGCGAGGCGGGCGTCGTGGCGGGCCTGCGGATCGCCGAAGCGGTGATCTCGGTGGTCTGCACGGACGAGTTCGAGGTCGAGCGCCACGTCGACGACGGCGACAGGGTGGAAGCAGGCCAGAAGCTCTTGAGCGTCACGAGCCGCACCCGCGACCTCCTGACGGCCGAACGCAGCGCCCTGAACCTCCTGTGCCGTCTCTCCGGCATCGCGACCGCCACGCGCGCGTGGGCGGACGTTCTGGAGGGCACGAAGGCGCGGGTGCGCGACACCCGCAAGACGACGCCCGGACTGCGCTCCATGGAGAAGTTCGCGGTGCGCTGCGGCGGCGGCGTCAACCACCGCATGTCCCTCTCGGACGCGGCCCTGGTCAAGGACAACCACGTGGTCGCCGCGGGCAGCGTCGCCCAGGCCTTCAAGGCCGTACGCGCGACCTTCCCCACCGTACCGATCGAGGTCGAGGTCGACACCCTGCACCAGCTGCGCGAGGTCGTGGACGCGGGCGCCGACCTGATTTTGCTGGACAACTTCACGCCCAGCGAGTGCGAGGAGGCCGTGGCCCTCGTCCAGGGCCGCGCGCTCCTGGAGGCCTCGGGCCGCCTGACCCTGGAGAACGCGGCGGTGTACGCGCGGACGGGCGTCGACTACCTCGCGGTGGGAGCCCTGACGCACTCCTCGCCGATCCTGGACATCGGCCTCGACCTGCGACCGGCGGAGTAGGTACGGGCCATGCTGCTGACCATCGACGTGGGCAACACCCACACCGTCCTCGGCCTCTTCGACGGCGAGGACATCGTCGAGCACTGGCGCATCTCGACGGACGCGCGCCGTACGGCCGACGAGCTCGCCGTACTCCTCCAGGGCCTGATGGGCATGCACCCGCTGCTCGGAGAGGAGCTGGGCGACGGCATTGACGGCATCGCGATCTGCGCCACCGTCCCCTCCGTCCTGCACGAACTCCGCGAGGTGACCCGCCGGTACTACGGCGATGTCCCGGCCGTCCTCGTCGAGCCCGGCGTCAAGACGGGCGTGCCGATCCTGATGGACAACCCCAAGGAGGTCGGCGCGGACCGCATCATCAACGCGGTCGCCGCCGTCGGGCTCTATGGCGGACCGGCGATCGTCGTCGACTTCGGTACGGCGACGACCTTCGACGCGGTCAGCGCGCGCGGCGAGTACGTGGGCGGTGTCATCGCCCCCGGCATCGAGATCTCGGTCGATGCCCTCGGTGTCCGGGGCGCCCAGCTCCGCAAGATCGAGGTTGCACGGCCGCGCAGTGTGATCGGCAAGAACACGGTCGAAGCCATGCAGTCGGGCATCATCTACGGTTTCGCAGGACAGGTCGACGGCGTGGTGAACCGCGTGGCCCGCGAACTGGCCGACGACCCCGACGACGTCACGGTCATCGCGACGGGCGGACTCGCGCCGATGGTGCTGGGCGAATCCTCGGTCATCGACGAACACGAGCCCTGGCTCACGCTGATCGGCCTCCGCCTGGTCTACGAACGCAACGTGTCTCGCACGTAACGCTCCGCTGTCAACGGGTCTCGCCTCCGTCGGTGGGTGGGGCGGTTTCGCCTCGGGGGTTCGGCGGGTGGGTCGGGGCCGGGCGCCGGGTACGTCCGTCCGCCGCCACCGGGGGGCGTACTGCGACTGGGGCTGGGGGCGCGGCCACCGGTTTCGGGAAGGGGGGTCGGGGAAAGAAAAGCCGCCCCCGCCCCACCCGCAGCCTTCTGCGCGGTCCGGCGGAGCCGCCCGCCCGGGTGGCAGGCCCACGCCACACACGCCCGGTATGCGGATTTTGTCTGATTAGCACGTATCGTGGCCGCATGCCCACGCCTTACGGATCTCGCGGCGGCATGGCGTTCGGCGCGGAGGAGCTGCGTGTGCTCCGCCGTGCGCTCGCTCTCGCCCTTCACCCCAGCCCCGCTTCGGCCGAGGACGTCCAGGACTGCCTTGGCCTGGCCGAGTCCGTCGACGAGGCGGCCCGCGAGGGCGCCCGGCTGCATGCCTTTCTGCTGGCCGACCTCGCCCGCTACCGGGCCGCGCTGCCCGGCGCCGCCACCGGCTACCTGACGCTCCTGGAAGAGGCCCTCGGAGTCGAGTACCGCCCGACCGGCGACGACCTCGCCGCCCTGCGCGCCCTGCGCGGCAACCCCGCGGCCGCCACCCTCCTGAACCGCTGTCAAGTCCCTGTGGACCGCCCACGCCTGACGGCACTTCCCGGCGGCCGCGCGCTCATCGACCCGCCACGCGCGCCTGCAGCGACCAAGGGCCCCGATGAGAGGCCGGCGAAAAAGCCCACTCCCCAGCCGAAGCCCAAGCCGCACCCCACCCCCCAGCCGGCGCACCCGCCCCGTCCGATCCCCACCCCCGGCGAGGTCTTCCCGCCCAGGCGCAAACCGCCCGCCCCACCGGTCAAGCCCCCACAGCAGCTCGCGGCCGGCTAAGCCTGTTCCGAGTTTCTGGCTGGATCGGGGAGCGGGGCGTGGTGCGTGCGATCGCGGCGATCGTGCGCACCACGCGCCTCGAACCCAGCCGGCAACTCGGAACAGGCCCTGGGCCACCATCCCCCGATCCGTCCGCCGTCCCGGCCCTGGCTACTCTGGAGCGCATGGACTACGTCTCCGCGCTCGTACCCCCCGTTGTGATGGCTGTGTTCTTCACCGGTCTGATTGTGACGATCGTGAAGAGTCAGGGCGGCGCCAACAAGGCCAAGGAGGACGCGGTCGTCGACGCCGCCCTCGCCCGCGCGGAGGGCGCGCGGCAGGCTTCCGGCGAACGCGACCACGACGCCTGACGCCCCGCCGGCGGGGTGACAGTCCGCGAGCCGCGGTCCCCCAAGTCGCTGGACGGGCAACGGCGTACGGCTCATCCGTCTTCCTGGGTGTACGCCCTTTTTGTTGCTATCTGTCAATGAAAAGTCATGGTCATTACGTTTTGATGGTGTCTGCCACTATGGTTTGAGTTGTGCCTCGCCCATTGGGAGAACTCGAAGATGCGGTCATGACGCGGGTGTGGAAGTGGAACCGCCCGGTGACCGTTCGAGAAGTCCTGGAAGATCTTCAGATGGAACGGTCCATCGCATACACCACGGTGATGACCGTTTTGGACAATCTCCATCAGAAGGGCTGGGTACGCCGTGAGGCGGAAGGCCGTGCCTATCGATATGAGGCGGTCTCCACCCGCGCCGCCTACGCGGCCGCACTGATGAACGAAGCCTGGTCGCAGAGCGACAACCAGGCCGCCGCTCTCGTCGCCTTCTTCGGCATGATGTCCCCGGAACAGCGCGAAGCACTCCGCGATGCCGTTCGCATGGTGCAGGGCCCCGAAACCACGCCTGGCGAAACCACGCCTGGCGAAACCACCGGCGAAACCACCGGCGAAACCACGGCCGGCGAGAACGCCACAGGCGAAACCGCCGACGGCGAAACCACCGACGAGAACCCCACCGGTGAGAACCCCGCCGCCACGAAGGGCCACACCGGGCGATAGCGTCCGGTCATGCCAGCAGAGCAGTCCGAAGTCACCACTAAAGCCCTGACCGTCCGCCGGGCCAGGACCAGCGATGTCCCGGCGGTACGCCGGCTCCTTGACGCGTACGTCCGCGGCGGCATCCTGCTGGACAAAGCGACCGTGACGCTTTACGAGGACATCCAGGAGTTCTGGGTCGCGGAACGGGATGCCGGCTCAAGTGCGGAGGTGGTCGGCTGCGGCGCACTGCACGTGATGTGGGAAGACCTTGCGGAAGTCCGCACTCTCGCGGTGAACCCCGCGCTCAAGGGCGCCGGCGTCGGCCATCAGTTGCTGAAGAAGTTGCTGCAGACCGCCCGCCGGCTCGGCGTTCGCCGGGTATTCTGCCTGACCTTCGAAGTCGACTTCTTCGCGAAGCACGGCTTCGTGGAGATCGGTGAGACGCCTGTTGACACGGATGTCTACGCGGAGCTGCTGCGTTCCTATGACGAGGGCGTGGCAGAGTTCCTTGGTCTCGAACGAGTGAAACCGAACACCTTGGGCAACAGCCGGATGCTTCTGCATCTGTGAGCGCAGGCGCGTAATACGGCGGAGGTCGTCGCCCGGGGGCCCTATGTCCGAAACGCACATGTTTCCGGTCTTCCCGGTCCCGTCGGTCTCTCCCGGTCTCTCCCCGGGGTTTGTGTTTTTCCAGCAAAAGCGGTTTGCTTTCGGACGTACTGCAGTACTGCATATAACGGGGGACGTGAAACAGCGGCATCCGCCGCGGCCCCTCGGTCCTGAAGTTATCGATGAAAGGAAATCCAGTGGCACAGAAGGTTCAGGTCCTTCTTGTCGACGACCTCGACGGCGGCGAGGCGGACGAGACCGTGACGTTCGCGCTGGACGGTAAGACGTACGAGATTGATCTCACCACCACCAATGCGGACAAGCTCCGCGACCTTCTCGAGCCGTACTTGAAGGGCGGTCGTCGTACCGGAGGCCGCGCCTCAGGGGGTCGTGGAAAGGCGCGCGCCGCGTCCGGTGGCAGCCAGGACACTGCGCAGATCCGCGCCTGGGCGAAGGAGAACGGTTACGAGGTCAATGATCGTGGCCGCGTTCCGGCGTCCATTCGCGAGGCCTACGAGAAGGCCAACGCCTGAGCGGCTGCTCGCCGCAGGCGGATTCGGTGGCACTGCGTTGCCATCGTGTCCACGAGCCGTACCAGATCGGGGGCGCCCCCACCGCCCCCACCGCCCCCACCGAGCGCCGACAGCGTCGGCAACGCAGGCTCCACCGCGCAGTCGGGCTCAGGGGGCCGCAGCCAGACGGCGGCCCCCTGCGAGCCGTCCACCGCGGCCCACGTGCCGCGCGGGGGCAGCGGTGCCTCGATGTGCCCGCCCGTGCCGATCGCCCTGAGATCCAGATCCAGCGTGAGAGGCCCCCACTCCAGCCAGTCGAGCAGCCCCGGCAACTCGTCCGCGCTTCCCGCGGCCACCAGCAGTCGCATCCGGTCCGCCCGCAGGGCCACCGGCGAGCCCGGCCCCAGATGCCGGAGCGCCGCATAACCCGCTTCAGCGGGAACCTCCAGGACGTCGAAGCGCAGCCCCGTCAGCAATCCGACCGGTGGCCCGGGCACGGTCGACCAACCCAGTTCGTGCTCGTACCACTGCTGTACCAGTGACGACTGGACCGGTCCGCGAGGGAGGGGAATGCT
>CAMLJW010000080.1 GCA_946480485.1 uncultured Streptomyces sp.
GCCCGGGCTCGTGGCCGCCGAACGCACGAGGTACGCCGCCGCTGACCGTCGTCCGCACTGACGAGGACGCACTCGGCGCACGGCTCGCCGACGCCGTCCGCACCCCGTTCGAGCTCGCGTCCCAACCCCCCCTGCGGACAACCCTGTTCGACCTCGGCGCCGACAAGTACGTGCTGCTCCTCGTCCTGCACCACATCGCCGGAGACGGCGCCTCCATGGCCCCGCTCGCCCGCGACCTCGCCACCGCCTACGCGGCCCGGACCCAGGGCGAGAAGCCCAGCTGGACCCAACTACCCGTCCAGTACGCCGACTTCGCGGTGTGGCAGCGGCAGGCGCTGGGCACGGCCGACGATCCGGACAGTGCCCTCTCCCGGCAGCTCGACCACTGGCGCGGCACGCTCACCGGGCTGCCCGAGCAGATGGAGTTGCCCTTCGACCGACCCCGGCCCGCCGTGCCCACCCACCGCGGCGACACGGTGCCCTTCGCCGTCGAGTCCGAGGTCCACGCGGCCCTGGTCCGGCTCGCCCGGGAGCACCACACGACCGTCTTCATGGTGGTGCACGCAGCCCTGGCCACCTTGCTGCACCGGCTCGGCGCGGGCGACGACATCGTCATCGGCTCACCGGTCGCGAACCGCACGGACGACGCCCTGAGTCCCCTCGTAGGCTTCTTCGCCAACAACCTCGTGCTGCGCACCGACCTGACCGGCGACCCCGACTTCACCGAGGTGCTGCGCCGGGTGCGGGCCGCCGACCTGGCCGCCTACGCCCACCAGGACGTGCCGTTCGAGCGGGTCGTGGAAGCGGTGAACCCGGCGCGCTCCACCGCCCGGCACCCGCTGTTCCAGACCGGCCTGAACTTCAACAACGCCGACCAGCAGGCGGCGCTCGACCTCGCCGTCGACCTGCCCGGGCTCACGGCGTGCGTTCAGCCGGTCGCGTCGCCCGCCGCAAAGTTCGACCTGTCGTTCTTCCTCACCGAGCGGCCCGAGGGCGGGGTGAGCGGGCTCCTGGAGTTCGCCACCGACCTGTTCGACCGCGACTCGGCCGCCCGCATCGCGGCGCGCTTCACCCGTCTGCTCACCGCTGTCACCGCCGAACCCAGCCGCCCGGTACGGGAGTTCGACGTCGTGGACGACGACGAGCGGCGGCTGCTGCTCACCGAGTGGAACACCACCAGCCACGAGGTGCCGTCGGCCACCCTCACTGACCTGATCGAGCCCCAGGCCACCCGTACCCCGCACGCCCCGGCCGTCGTCTTCGGCGCGACCGAGCTGTCGTACGCCGAGCTCGACGCCCGCGCCAACCGGCTGGCCCGGCACCTGATCGGTGTGGGTGCCGGTCCGGAACGGTATGTCGCCGTGCTGATGCCGGTCTGCGAGGACATCCCGGTGACCCTGCTGGCCGTGCTGAAGACCGGCGCCGGCTACCTGCCGCTCGACCCGGCGCACCCGGCCGAACGGCTGGCCTTCATGCTGGGTGACATCGCGCCGGTTGCCGTGGTCACGGCGCCTGAACTCGCGGATGTCGTAAGGCCGTTGACGGAGGCCCCAGTGGTCCGCACGGACGATCCGGCGATCGCGGAACAGTCGTCCGCCCCGCTCACCGGAGTGGGCCGGCGGCCCGAACACACCGCGTTCGTCATCTTCACCTCGGGCTCGACCGGGCGCCCCAAAGCGGTCGTCGTCGAGCACCGCTCGCTGGTCGCGTACCTGGCCTGGGCGACGCACGAGTACGACAGTCTGCGCCGACGCGTCCTGGTGCACTCGCCTGTCTCCTTCGACCTCACTGCCACCGGCATGTTCGGCCCGCTGATCTCCGGCGGCACGGTGGAACTGGTCCGCTGGACTTCGAGCGGCCCCGATCCGGACGCCCGGGTCACCCGGCCCGACTTCGTCAAGGCCACGCCGAGCCACCTGCACCTGCTGGGCGTGGTGCCCGAGGAATACTCGCCCGGCGGCCAACTCGTCCTCGGCGGCGAGTCGTTGCTCGGCGACGTGCTGGACGCCTGGCGCGCCCGGCACCCCGCGGTGACCGTCCTCAACGAGTACGGCCCGACCGAGACCACCATCGGCTGCAGCCTGTTCCGCATCGCACCCGGCGATCCCGTCCCGCCCGGAGTCATCACGATCGGCACCCCCGCCTGGAACACGCAGATGTACGTGCTGGACTCGCTGCTGCGCCCGGCGCCCGTCGGCACCGCCGGCGAACTGTACGTCGCGGGCGACCTCGTCACCCGCGGCTACCACGGCCGCCCCGGCCTGACCGCCGGGCGCTTCGTCGCCAACCCGTTCGGCCCGCCCGGATCACGGATGTACCGCACCGGCGACCTTGCCCGCTGGACGGCCGCGGGACTGCTGGAGTTCGTCAGCCGCGTGGACGACCAGGTCAAGATCCGAGGGTTCCGCATCGAACTCGGCGAGGTGGAGGCGGTCCTGACGGCCCAACCCGGCATCGACGCGGCCGCCGTGGTGGTCCACGAGGACACCGCCGGCGACAAGCGTCTCGTCGCCTACGTGGTGCCGGAGGCGGATCGCCCGGCGGACCCGGCCGCCCTGCGCGCCGCCGCGGCGCGGGCGCTGCCCGACTACATGGTCCCCGCCGCCTTCGTCGTGCTGGAGACCCTGCCGCTGACCGCCAACGGCAAGATCGCCCGCAAGGCGCTGCCCGCACCCGACCTCACCGCCGGGGAGCCGCGCAAGCCGGCCGCCGAGGGCGTCGAGCGGCAGGTCGCCGACATCTTCGTGGAGGTCCTGGGCATTCCCGAGGTGGGCGCGGACGACAACTTCTTCCACCTCGGCGGCCACTCGCTGCTGGTCGCCCGCCTGGTCAACCGGATCCGGATCCTGTTCGGCGCGGAGCTGTCCCTGCGGGACGTCTACGAGAACTCGACCGTCGCCGGGGTCGCCGCGCTGGTCACGGGCTCAGGTGCTGGGGCTGCCCGGCCCGCGCTCGTCCGGCGCGAACGGCCCGAGCGGGTGCCCCTGTCGGCGGCACAGCGGCGGATGTGGTTCCTCGACCGGCTCGACGGCCCGTCGCAGACGTACACCATCCCCGTGGTTCTGCGGATGACCGGCACCCTCGACCGGGACGCCCTGCGCGACGCCTTCGGCGACCTGGTGCGGCGGCACGAAGTGCTGCGCACGGTGATCGCCGAGGGGCCGGAAGGACCACACCAGGTCGTCGTCGACACGGAACCGCGCTTCGCGATCCGGTCGTCCGACCCGGCCGACTTCGACGCGGGGGTGGCGGAGGCCGCCCGGATGCCGTTCTCCCTGGACCACCAACTGCCCATCCGCGCCGTGCTGTTCACCGACGGAGAACGGGAACACGCCCTGCTACTGCTCCTGCACCACATCGCGGGCGACGGCGCGTCCATGCGGCCACTCGCCGAGGATCTCTCCACGGCCTACGCCGCCCGCCTCGCCGACCGCTCCCCCGACTGGGCCGCGCTGCCCCTCCAATACGCTGACTACGCGCTGTGGGAGCGGAAACTGCCCGCCGACCGGCTCGACTTCTGGACGCGGGAATTGGCCGGTATCCCCGACCAGATCGAGCTGCCCACCGACCGGTCCCGGACCGCCGTCGCGTCGCAGCGCGGTGGCACCGTGCCCTTCACGGTGCCGGCCGGACTGCGCGGTCGGGTCGACGCTCTCGCCCGGGACCGGGGCGCCAGCGCCTTCATGGTGCTGCACGCCACCCTCGTCACCCTGCTGAACCGGCTGGGAGCCGGCAACGACATCGTGATCGGAACGCCCGTCGAGGGTCGCCCCGACACCGCGCTCGAAGACCTCGTCGGGCTGTTCGCCAACACCATGGTGCTGCGCGCCGACACCTCCGGCGACCCCACGTTCGAGGCACTCCTCGACCGGGTGCGGGCGGCGGATGTGGCGGCGTACGATCACACCGATGTGCCGTTCGAGCAGTTGGTCGAGGCCCTCAACCCGGTGCGCTCGCGCTCCCGGCACCCGCTGTTCCAAGTCATGCTGACGGTCAATCAGGAAGTGATCGCCCCCACGCTGCCCGGACTTGAGGTGACCGTCGGGGACGTGCCCGGCGAACACGCGAAGTTCGACCTGTCGCTGACGCTCGTCGAGAGCGGCGAGGGCGGCTGGTCCGGGTCGGTCGCGTACGCCTCGGACCTGTTCGACCGCGCCACCGCCGAGGGCGTCGCCGCCCGCTATCTGCGCCTGCTTCAGGAGGTGACCGCCGATCCGGCGCGCCCCCTGCACGCCCTGCCCCTGCTCACCCCCGCCGAACGCGAGGACGTGCTCGTCCGGCGGGCCGGCACCGCCCGGCCGCTGTCGCAGGAGTCGCTGCCGGAGATGTTCGAGGCACAGGTGGCGCGCACCCCGCACGCCGTGGCCGTCGTCTCGGACGGCAAGGGTGGTACGGACGGTACGGAGCTGACGTACGAGGAGCTGAACCGCCGCGCGGGCCGGCTCGCCCGGCATCTGGTCGCGCTCGGGGCAGGACCGGAGACCGTCGTCGCCGTGGTGCTGCCGCGTCGCCCGGAGGTGGTCGTGGCGCTGCTCGCGGTCCTGAAGACCGGGGCGGCCTACCTGCCGATCGACCCGGCCAACCCGCAGGCTCGGATCGATGCCCTCGTCGCCGACGCGGGCGCCGCGATCGTCCTCGACGAGGACGCCCTCGCCGCCGCCCCGGACACCGGCGCGGACGGTGACCGGGGCGTCCCGGTCCACCCCCGGCAGGCCGCCTACCTGATCTACACCTCCGGATCGACGGGCCGCCCGAAGGGAGTGGTCGTCGAGCACGGCTCGCTCGCCGCCTATCTGAGCGAGGCCGCGGCGATGTGCCCGGCCGCTACCGGCGAGTCCCTGGTACACACCTCCCTCGCCTTCGACTTGCCGATGACCACGCTGTTCACGCCGCTGGTCACCGGCGGCCGGGTGCGGTTGGGAAAACTGGACCACGACACACCGACCCCCGACCTGCTCAAGGTCACCCCGAGCCACCTGCGGCTGCTGGAGTCGCTGCCCGACCGCGTCTGCGACGCCCGGAACCTGGTCATCGGCGGTGAGGCACTCGACGGCACCGCCCTGCAGGCGTGGCGCGAGCGGCACCCCAAGGCCGTGGTGATCAACCACTACGGTCCCACAGAGGCGACCGTCGGCTGTGTCGTCCACCGGATCGAACCGTACGACGATGTCGCCGCGGGGCCGGTGCCCATCGGCCGCCCCACCGGGGGCGCGCGCGTGTACGTCCTCGACGAGCACCTCCAGCCGGTGCCCGACGGGGTGTGGGGCGAGCTGTACCTCGCCGGCGCCGGACTCGCCCGCGGCTACGCCGGGCGGCCCGGCCATAGTGCCGAGCGGTTCGTCGCCGACCCGTACGGCCCGCCCGGCGCCCGGATGTACCGGGTGGGCGACCGTGCCCGCTGGAACCACGCCAAGGTGCTGGAGTACGGCGGACGCGTCGACGACCAGGTCAAGATCCGGGGTTACCGGATCGAGCCCGGCGAGATCGAGGCCGCTCTGACCGCGCTCGACGGGGTCGCACGGGCCGCCGTGGTCGCCCGCGAGGACCGTCCGGGCGACCAGCGGCTGGTGGCGTACGTCGTCGCCGAAACACCGCTGGCGGTCGACGAGTTGAAGGCACGGCTCGCCACCGTCCTCCCCGCCCACCTCATACCGTCCGCGTTCGTCGAGGTCGACGCGATCCCGCTGAACGCCAACGGCAAGCTCGACCGCAGGGCACTGCCCGCCCCGCCGGACACCGCCGCTGGTACCGGCCGGGCGCCGCGGACCGAACGGGAGGCCATGCTGTGCGGCCTGTTCGCCGAGGTACTGGGGGTGCCCGAAGTCTCCGCCGACGACGACTTCTTCGCGCTGGGCGGTCACTCCCTGCTCGCCACCCGTCTGGCCGGGCGGATCGGTGAGACTTTGGCGGTCCGCTTCAGCCTGTCGGCGCTTCTCGAAGCACCGACCCCGGCGGGACTGGCCCGCCACCTCACGGAGGCCAGCCCGCTCGCCGCGTCGTGGGTGCCGGACTCGGAAGCCGAGCTGAGTCCCGCCTTGCGCTTCACGTCCGGCACATCCCCCGCCGGCCCACCCGACGCGCCGCATGCCGGTCCGTATGCCGGTGGTCCGCGAGAGATTCTGCTGACCGGGGCCACGGGGTTCGTCGGAGCCTTCCTCCTGGCCGAGCTGCTGCACCGGACACCGGCGCGGGTGCACTGCCTCGTCCGTGCGCGGACCGACGCCGAGGCGGGCGAGCGGCTGACCGGGGCCATGCGGCGCTATGGCATCGACCTCAGGCCGACGCCGGACGATCCGCGGCTGAATGTCGTCCGGGGGGACCTGGCGGCAGTGGACCTCGGCCTCGACGCCGCGGACTGGGCGGGGCTGCGCGAGCGGGTCGACACGATCGTCCACAGCGGCGCAAACGTGCATCACCTCTCGCCGTACACCCGGCTGAAACCGGCCAACGTGGAGGGCACCCGAACCCTGCTGCGCCTGGCCGCCGAAGGCCGGCCGAAGGCGTTTCACCACCTCTCCACCCTCGGTGTGTTCGGGCTCGGCCAGGAGTCCCGGCTGGTCACGGAGGATTCACCGATCGACGCTGAGAAACACCCGTTCGGGAACGGGTACGCGGCGAGCAAATGGGTCGCGGACCGGCTGGTGGAGCGTGCCTTCGAGCGGGGGGCCGCCGGCGGCATCCACCGGCTCGGCCGCATCTGGGCGCACACCTCGACCGGTGCCGTCAGTCCGGACGACATGTTCTCCCGGCTGCTCACCAGTTGCGCCGCGCTCGGCTGCCATCCGGCCGGACCGAAATTGGAGGAAGAGCTGCTCCCCGTCGATGTCCTGGCCCGCGCTGTCGTGGGGCTGGTCTTGACCGGGACCGGGACCGCCCGTGTGCACCACCTCCACCACCCGCGCAGGGTCGGAGCCGGTGTCTTCATGAGCGGGTACGACCGGATGCGCGGGACGGTCTCCGAAGCGGTCCCGCTCACCGTGTGGCTGCACCGCCTGCGGCGCGCGAGCGAACGGGGACAGGACCTGCCGATGCTGCCCTACCAGGAGCATCTCGAAGAGCACGCGAGGAAGGCGCCGGACCCACAGCAGCCGACCCTGGAGTTCGGGAATGAGAGGACGCTTCAGCGGCTGCGGGACCTGGGGGTCGCGATCCCGGACATCGACGAGGCCGCGATCTCCCGCTATTGGGACTTCGTCGAACGGTGAGCGAGCCGCGCGGACCGCTCTTGGTGGCCCGGCTGCCTCCGAGCGGCCCCCGGCCACTCGCACCGACCGCCGGTGGACCCCACAGACGCCACCGAGGCTCGGCCCGCCGCCCTCCACATCGACCTGATGACCAGCCACACCGCCCGGACCACCGGCCGCACCGTGGCCCGACTCCCCCGCATCCGGGAGGCGAAGCGCCTCCCGGCTCCCGAAAGGAACACCGACCCATCATGACCAATCCCTTCGAAAACCCCGACGGCGTCTACCGGGTCCTGGCCAACGACGAGGGCCAGCACTCGCTGTGGCCCGACTTCACCGCCGTACCCGCCGGCTGGAGCACCGTCTTCGGCCCGGACAGCCGAACCGCCTGCCTGGAGTACGTCGAGCGCGAGTGGACCGATTTGCGCCCCAAGAGCCTCGTCCGGGCCATGGGCGAGTGACGCGGACACAGCGGACGAAGGGAACACGCACGTGAGCAGCGTCGAGATGACGCAGGCACCGTACGCCCCGGCGAGCGCCGACGGCACGGTGCGGTACGACGCCCGCACCCTGGCCCGGCTGGGCCGGGTGGCGACCGAGCTGCTGGACCGGGCGAGCGACCGGGTCGACGACCCCGCCTGGGTGGACAGCGCTCGGCGCGCCTGGGAGGACACCCCCACCGAAGTACGGTGCACCATACGAGAGTTCCGCAGGCACTCCGGACCCGACGGAAGCCTCGTCCTCAGGAAGCTCCCCATCGGCGCCGGGCACCTGCCCCCGACCCCCATGGTGAAGGGCTCCGTCCAGCACACCCCCTCCCTCCCCGCGGCCATGCTGCTGCTGTTCGGGGCCGGGCTCGGCGACCCGGCCGCATTCGCGGCGGAGAAGTCCGGTGCCCTCGTCCAGGACGTGGTGCCGGTGCCCGGCCAGGAGGAGGTCCAGGGCAACGTCGGCTCGGTCGAACTCACCTTCCACACCGAGAACGCCTTCCACCCCCACCGGCCGGACTACGTGATGCTGCTGTGCCTGCGCCTCGACCACGAGGGCGTCGCGCAACTGCGCACCAGCTGCGTACGGCGCGTCCTGCCACTGCTGACGCCCCGCACCCGCGAGGCGCTCGGCAGGCCCGAGTACGTCACCGAGGCGCCGCCGTCCTTCGGCCTGATCGGCGAGGGCACGGCGCACGCCGTGCTCACCGGAGACCCGGAAGACCCGGACTGGTGCTTCGACGAGGCGGCCACCCGGGGTATGACCCCAAAGGCCCGGGCGGCCCTCGCCGAACTCGGTGAGGTGGCCCACCGCGCGCACACCGGGGTGCTGCTGCTCCCCGGCGACCTCGCCATCGTCGACAACCGGGTCACCCTGCACGGCCGTTCGGCGTTCACCCCGCGCTACGACGGCCGCGACCGATGGCTCCAGCGGACGTTCGCGTTCAGCGACCTCCGCCGCTCCCGCGACCACCGCCCAGGCGACGGAACGGTACTGGTCAAGTGACGCCGCCGCAGACGCGTTACGAGAACCAACGGATCGATGGATCGATGAAAGGTGCGTGCTGACATGACCGAGACCAACCGGACGCCCCTCGCGGTGTTCGAACGTCACGAGTCGAACGTACGCAGCTACTGTCGCGACTTCCCGGTGGTGTTCGAACGAGCCGTTGGACACCACCTCTGGGACACCTCCGGACGCCGCTACGTCGACCTGCTGTGCGGCGCCGGATCGCTCAACTACGGCCACAACCCGCCCGCGATCGTCGAACGGGTGACGGCCTACCTCGCGGCCGGCGGCCCCGTGCAGTCACTGGACCTGCACACAACCGCCAAGGCCGACTTCCTGGAACGCTTCTCGGGCCTCGTCCTGGAGCCGCGCGGCCTCGGCGACTTCGTGGTCCAGTTCCCCGGCCCGGCCGGGACCCTCGCGGTCGAGGCAGCCCTGAAACTGGCCCGCAAGGTCACCGGACGCACCGACGTGATCGCCTTCACCGGCGGATTCCACGGCGCGTCCCTGGGGGCGCTCGCCGCCACGACGTCTCCGCTGCTGCGCGGGGCGGCCGGGGTTCCCCTGACCGACGTCACGATCCTCCCGTACGGCGACGCCGCCGACCGGTCCGGTACCGACCCGGTCGCCGCCCTGGAGGCCGCCCTCGGCCCGGATTCTCGCACGGGCCCGCCCGCCGCGATCCTCCTGGAGACGGTCCAGGGCGAGGGCGGACTCCACACGGCGCCCCGCCCCTGGCTGGTTCGGATCCGCGAACTCGCCGACGCGACCGGCACGTTGGTGATCGTGGACGACATCCAAGCAGGCTGCGGGCGCACCGGCACCTTCTTCAGCTTCGAGGACACCCCCGAACTCGGCCCCGACCTCGTGTGCCTGTCGAAGTCGCTCAGCGGCATGGGCCTGCCGATGGCGGCCCTGCTGATCCGCCCCGAGACCGACCGGTGGGCACCCGGCGAGCACAACGGCACCTTCCGCGGCCACAACCTCGCCTTCGTGGCCGGCTCAGCGGCCCTGGACCACTGGACTGACCCGCACTTCTCCGCCCACGCCGCCGAACTGGCCACGGCGATCCGCACCAGCCTCGCGAGCATCACCGACGCCCTCCCGGCCGGGTTCGCCGAAGCCGTCGGCAAGGGAGCGATGAGCGGACTCAGATTCACGGACGCCGAGCCCGCCGACAGGGTGCGGCAAGCTCTGTTCCGCGCCGGCGTCCTCGCCGAGACCTCGGGGCTCGGCCACGTACTGAAGCTCCTGCCACCGCTCACGATGTCACTCACCGACTGGAAGGAAGTGGCGGACATCCTCAGCGACACGGTTCTCACCACGGTACTGGGCGACCCCGCAACCCGCCCCACGGGGCCCGGCGGCAACATGAGCCGAAGCCGGGCCGGGACGGGAGTCGGTCCCTGGGGGAGGCCCGGCTCGTGCGGAAGCTGGACCCTCGCGACCCCCCGGTGACGGGCCGTCAACTGATCCCCGTCACCGATCTTCTGTTTCCCGGGAGGCGTGGTGGGCGGCTTTCGGCTTCCGCCTGGCAGCGGCTGTGGGAGCAGGCCCAGGCGGCTGTCCTGCCCGGGACGAGCTGTATTCGTGGCGCCCGGGGGAGCCCATATCCATCCTCCGCGAGTCCCGCATGGCCGAGTGGCTGAGGATGGGCCTCTCGTCCTTCGAGGTTGCCGAGATGGCTGGCGTGACCCCGTATTGGCTGGCGCTTCGCTACCCGTACTGCTTCCGCCGGGATGACGTCGACATCGACTGGGACCGCCTGGCCGAGGCCACGGCCCTTCCGGAAATCAAGCAATAGACTGGCCCGCGCTCCGGCCGATCCGCGGAGCGTGGGCACCTACGGGTTTTCCTCCCCAAATCTTCAGATGTGCCCATCCTGAGAGAGCCTGTTGCCCCTGGAGGACCGTCTCTCTGTCCGCCCTGACACCCCCCTCCCGCGCCTCACAGAAACCTCCTATGCCCGCGCAACCGTTGCTTGCCGCATCCTCGAATCGAGTTTCCCGGGTCACCGCACGCACGGCGTTCCTGACCGTGAAGGACGCCGCCGAGTACCTCGGCCTCTCTCCCCACACCCTCTACGTCTGGCGCCACCGGCGGCAGGGGCCGCCGAGCTTCCGCATGGGGCCCCGTGGCCGCGTCATGCACCGGCTCGAAGTACTCGACGCCTGGGTCCGCGAACAGGAGCAGGCCGACTCCCGCTTCCTCCTTGTGATCGGTGCCGGTCTTGGGCTCCGGCAGGGGGAGGCGCTCGGGCTTGCCCTGGAGGACATCGACTTCGCCAAGGAAGTCGTTCACCTCCGGCGGCAGGTCAAGATGGTGCGGGTAAAGCTCTGTTTCGCGCTTCCCAAGGCCGCAAGGTCAGGGATGTGCCGTTGCCGTCCAGCGTGGCCCGGGCGATCCGGCGGCACATCAAGGAGTTCGCGCCGGTGTCGGTCACGCTGCCCTGGGACGCCCCGACTCCGCCGGAGACGCCGGTGGAGGCCAAGCACCGGCGGCCGAGGACCTACAACCTCCTGGTGACGGGACGCGAGCGGAAGGCCATCAACCGGAACTACTTCAACTCCCACGTGTGGAAGCCCGCGCTGGCCGAGGCGGGTGTCATCGCACCGCTGGAGGAAGGCGGCGCCGACGGTGCTCGTGTGTGGGAGCCGTCCCGGGAGCACGGCTTCCACGCCCTGCGCCACTTCTTCGCCTCCGAAGAACTGGAGGCTGGCGAATCGATCGTCTCCCTGGCACGCTGGCTGGGACACTCCGACCCGGGGTTCACGCTGCGGAAGTACTCCCACTTCCTGCCGCGAGCCGGCGCACGGGGAAGTGCCGCCATCGACGCGATCTTCGTGTAGCCGTAGCCGTAGCCGGTTGGCAGAGCCTGTGGAGCGTGGCCCGTAGCCCTTCACGGGCCCAAAGTCCCAGAGAAGTCCCAGAGATGCCGCCGCACCCATCCTGGCCCGCTAAATAGCAGGTCAGACAGGGTGCGGCGGCATTCGTATATCAAATGTCCCGGAAAATCTCGATCTGCGCCCCCACAGTGTTGAGCCGCTCGGCCAGATCCTCGTAACCGCGGTTGATGACGTACACGTTGCGCAGCACGGACGTCCCCTCGGCCGCCATCATCGCCAGCAGGACGACCACGGCGGGCCGCAGGGCGGGTGGGCACATCATCTCGGCGGCGCGCCAGCGGGTCGGGCCTTCGACCAGCACACGGTGGGGGTCGAGGAGCTGGAGGCGTCCGCCGAGCCGGTTGAGGTCGGTGAGGTAGATCGCGCGGTTGTCGTAGACCCAGTCATGGATCAGGGTCTTGCCCTGGGCGGAGGCCGCGATGGCCGCGAAGAACGGGACGTTGTCGATGTTCAGCCCCGGGAACGGCATCGGGTGGATCTTGTCGATCGGCGCCTCCAGCTTGGAGGGGTGAACGGTGAGGTCCACCAACCGCGTTCGGCCGTTGTCCGCGACGTACTCCGGCGTACGGTCGTGGTCGAGGCCCATCTCCTCCAGAACCGCGAGTTCTATCTCCAGGAACTCGATCGGCACCCGTCGCACGGTCAGTTCGGACTCGGTGACGACGGCGGCGGCCAGCAGGCTCATCGCCTCGACCGGGTCCTCCGAGGGCGAGTAGTCCACGTCCACATCGATGGTGGGCACGCCGTGCACGGTGAGCGTCGTGGTGCCGATGCCCTCCACGCGTACGCCCAGCGCATCCAGGAAGAAGCACAGGTCCTGGACCATGTAGTTGGACGAGGCGTTGCGGATGACGGTCACGCCGTCGTGGCGGGCGGCGGCGAGCAGCGCGTTCTCGGTCACCGTGTCGCCGCGCTCGGTCAGTACGATCGGCCGGCCGGGGGAGAGCGACCGGTCCACCCGGGCGTGGTAGAGCCCCTCGGTGGCGGCGATCTCCAGACCGAACCGGCGCAGCGCGATCATGTGCGGCTCGATGGTCCGCGTACCGAGGTCGCAACCGCCCGCGTAAGGCAACTTGAAGTGGTCCATGCGGTGCAGCAGCGGGCCGAGGAACATGATGATCGAGCGCGTACGGCGGGCCGCGTCCGCGTCCATGGTGTTCAGGTCGAGGCTCGCCGGGGGCACGATCTCCAGATCCACCCCGTCGTTGACCCACCGGGTGCGCACGCCGATGGAGCCGAGCACCTCCAGGAGGCGGTACACCTCCTCGATGCGGGCGACCCGGCGCAGCACGGTGCGCCCCTTGTTGAGGAGGCTGGCGCACAGCAGTGCCACACACGCGTTCTTGCTGGTCTTCACGTCGATGGAGCCGGAGAGTCGACGACGGCCGACCACGCGCAGATGCATCGGACCCGCGTATCCCAGCGAGACGATCTCGCTGTCCAGGGCTTCACCTATACGGGCGATCATCTCAAGGCTGATGTTCTGGTTGCCGCGCTCGATGCGGTTCACGGCGCTCTGACTGGTGCCGAGCGCCTCGGACAGCTGTGTCTGTGTCCAGCCCCGGTGCTTACGGGCGTCACGGATGAGTTTGCCGATGCGTACGAGGTAGTCCTCTGCCATGGCGGCAGGCTATCTCGGATATGAGATGCCACCTCTCGGAGAGGCCATTCGGGTGACGTTCACTCAGGAGCGGCCTCCATGACGCCTGGTGAGCATGGCACCGGCTGGGTGCCCGGAGAGCACGCCGCCCGCGCGGCGGGGCGAGTACCCCGGATCCGGCGCCGCACGCCGCACGGGTGACGGGGGCCACCGACCTCCGGGCATGACCAAGCAGCGGTCATGTACTAGAGTTATCTCGACATCGAGATATCTGATTAGGCGTACCGCAGCCGTCAGTCCAGTAAGGGTAACCTAACTTGGCCTGACCGGGCTGATCGCCCACCGGCGTGGCGGCAGGATGCGGTGGTACGCGCACATGAACGAAGGAGACTGTCGTGTCGGCGAACAGCTTCGACGCCCGCGCCACGCTGAGCGTGGGCGACGAGTCGTACGAGATCTTCCGGCTGGACAAGGTGGAAGGCTCGGCTCGCCTTCCGTACAGCCTGAAGGTGCTGCTGGAGAACCTGCTCCGTACCGAGGACGGCGCGAACATCACCGCCGACCACATCCGGGCCCTGGGCAACTGGGATTCGGGGGCCCAGCCGAGCAGGGAGATCCAGTTCACGCCCGCCCGCGTGATCATGCAGGACTTCACCGGCGTGCCCTGCGTCGTGGACCTCGCGACCATGCGTGAGGCCGTCAAGGGGCTCGGCGGCGACCCGGCGAAGATCAACCCGCTCGCCCCCGCCGAACTGGTCATCGACCACTCCGTGATCGCCGACAAGTTCGGCACCCACGACGCCTTCACGCAGAACGTGGAGCTGGAGTACGGCCGCAACAAGGAGCGCTACCAGTTCCTGCGCTGGGGCCAGACCGCGTTCGACGAGTTCAAGGTCGTCCCGCCCGGCACCGGCATCGTCCACCAGGTCAACATCGAGCACCTGGCGCGTACGGTCATGGTCCGGGGCGGCCAGGCGTACCCCGACACCCTCGTCGGCACCGACTCGCACACCACCATGGTCAACGGTCTCGGTGTCCTCGGCTGGGGCGTCGGCGGTATCGAGGCCGAGGCGGCGATGCTCGGCCAGCCCGTCTCGATGCTCATCCCGCGCGTCGTCGGCTTCAAGCTGACCGGTGAGCTCAAGCCCGGCACCACCGCCACCGACCTCGTGCTGACCATCACCGAGATGCTCCGCAAGCACGGTGTCGTCGGCAAGTTCGTCGAGTTCTACGGCGAGGGCGTCGCCGCCACCTCCCTCGCGAACCGCGCCACCATCGGCAACATGTCACCGGAGTTCGGCTCGACCGCCGCGATCTTCCCGATCGACGTCGAGACGATCAACTACCTGAAGCTGACCGGCCGTTCGGCGCAGCAACTCGCGCTCGTCGAGGCGTACGCCAAGGAGCAGGGCCTGTGGCTCGACCCGGCCGCCGAGCCCGATTTCTCGGAGAAGCTGGAGCTGGACCTGTCGACGGTCGTCCCGTCGATCGCCGGCCCGAAGCGTCCGCAGGACCGGATCGTCCTCTCGGGCGCCAAGCAGCAGTTCGCGCAGGACGTCCGCAACTACGTCGACTCCGACGAGGAGGCGGGCCTGGAGTCCTTCCCGGCCTCCGATGCCCCGGCCGTCTCGAACGGCGTACCGACCCGCCCGACCACCGTCACCGCCCCCGACGGCTCGACGTATGAGATCGACCACGGTGCCGTGACGGTCGCGGCCATCACCTCCTGCACCAACACCTCGAACCCGTACGTCATGGTCGCCGCCGCTCTGGTGGCCAAGAAGGCGGTCGAGAAGGGCCTGACCCGCAAGCCGTGGGTGAAGACGACGCTGGCGCCCGGCTCCAAGGTCGTCACCGACTACTTCGACAAGGCGGGCCTGACCCCCTACCTCGACAAGGTCGGCTTCAATCTGGTCGGTTACGGCTGCACCACCTGCATCGGCAATTCGGGCCCGCTGCCCGAGGAGGTTTCGAAGGCGGTCAACGAGCACGACCTGGCGGTCACTTCGGTGCTCTCCGGCAACCGCAACTTCGAGGGCCGGATCAACCCCGACGTCAAGATGAACTACCTGGCCTCCCCGC
>CAMLJW010000081.1 GCA_946480485.1 uncultured Streptomyces sp.
TCCAGTACCGCACTCAGGCGGCCGGAGATGAGCTCCTCGGTGAGCGCGACGGGCTCGACCAGGGCACCGCGGGACGTGTTGATCAGTACGCCGCCGTCCTTGATGAGGGCGAGCCTCTCGCGGTCGAGCATGCGGAAGGTCTCGGGGATGTCGGGGGCGTGCAGGCTGACGATGTCGCTGCGGCGCAACAAGTCTTCCAGCGACAGTGATTCGGCGCCCAGCGCGGCTGCCTCGGCGGCCTCGACATACGGGTCGTACAGCGAGACGGCCAGGTCGAACGGCCGCAGCAGTTCCAGCAGCCGACGGCCCACCCGCGAGGCGCCGATGATCCCCACCCGGCGGCCGAGATTGCCCGTGGCCGCGGTCTCCGCGGTGGGCGGGTAGGAGTGACTGGCCCGGAAGCGCTCGCGTTGGATGAAGGTGTCCTTTCCTACGAGCAGGATCATGGCGAGCGTGTACTCGGCGACGGGCAGCGCGTTGCCGGTCACCGCGCTGGCGACGGTGACTCCGCCTTTCCATACGTCCTCGCCGATGAGCGACCCGACGGAGCCCGCGGCATGCAGGACCACACGCAGCCGGGGCGCCGCGGCCAGCAGATCCGCATCCAGGCGGGGACACCCCCAGCCGGTGATCAGCACCTCGGCCCGAGCCAGCGCCGAGGTGGCGGCCGGTTCGGTGAAGTCGCGCAGGACGAGCGCGGTGTCGATCTCGGCCACCTGCTGGAGCCGCTCCATGAGCGGCGGCGGGAAGAGCAGGGGCCGGTGCACCGGATCCATGGCGAACACAGCCCTCGGCAACTGGGCGCTGGGCATGACTCTCCAGATGCGCTCGGGAAACATTTTCAGAAAGCGTCTTCTACCGTATTCCGGCCAGAGAAGCGGGTCAATCGGCGGGACGGTCCGCGACCGCGTACCTTGGCGGCTCCCCGTCTGTTCGACCACGTACCCGCACGTCGCCGTGGGGTGAGCAGGAAGGAGGAGCAGAAAGGGCGAGCAGAAAGCGGGAGCTGAAAGGGCGAGCAAAACAAGTCAAGCAGGTGGCCGTCCGTTGCACCAGGTTGCGGGCGACATGACTGTGGGCCAGATCGGCGCGGCGCCATCGGCGGGCCCCGTCGGCGCGGCCCAGCAGGCCGACCTTCGGCTCTCAGACTCGGTCAGCGCGTCGACGCCATCGGCGTACGGAATCAGCGTCGGCTGCCGTGGCCACCCTGGATCGTTGACAGCGGTGGCATCTCCCGTCACAGGAAGCCCAGTTCGACGCTGCGGGACTTGGTCCGCGAGTGCAACCGCGGGCAGCAGACGTGGTTTCCGGCCGACCTGGAGGAGCGGCGGGGGCGGCTGCGGAGACATCAGGAGAACCGACTGACTCCCGACCAGTGATCGACTTCCCACCCCGTCGATCGGCTTGCTGTTCGCGTCAGCCTCGCCGGCCGCCCCTCGGCCTTGGAGAGGGAGCAGCTGACACGGTGAGCAGTCCGCGCACGTCCTTCGGGTTCGCCTTGCGCGGGTCTCGGGAGTCGATGCCGTGGCAGGACCGGGATACGGCTGCCCTTGTAGACGAGAGTCGTCGACAGATCGTCGAGAGGTCGTCCGGTGGACCGGGATGCGCCGGCACGAGGCGCGCCGAAGCGGCCAGTTGGAAAGCCCATATGTGGCACGTAGAGTAAATTCGTGACATTGAGTGATGGAAAGTACGGCTTCGGGCCGCCAGCCGGACGCCTGCTGATCAAGACCAGCCGCGCCGGGCTCGGCCGGAAGGCGGGGCACGACCTCACGATCGAGGCCACCCGATGGTCCGGGAACGCGGTGGTCGTCGCCGACGATCCCGGGAAGTCGTCGGTAACCGTGACGGTCGAGACGGGATCGCTGACCGTCCGGGAGGGGACCGGCGGGCTCAAACCCCTCACCGACGCCGACCGGGACGAAATCAGACGGACGCTGGCTGAGACACTGCTGCACACCGCGCAGCACCCCACCATCACCTTTCGCTCCAACAGCATCACCGGAGTGCCCGAGTCCTTTGAGATCACCGGGGACCTCACCATCAAGGGCCGGACACATGCGGTGACCGTACACGGAGGCAGCGACGGGGACGGCATGGTATGCGGCTGGGCGAACGTCACCCAGTCCACCTGGGGAATCAAGCCGTATAGCGCGTTCCTGGGCGCGCTGAAGCTGGCCGACGACGTCCGGATCGAGTACGAAGTGACCGGGCTCGAACCGCTGCCCGACCCCGGGCAGGCGCCCGGGTAGCCGCGAGGCGGATGAGCGCTGAGCACCGTGTTCGTGGCGTGCGGCGAGGACGGTGGGCAGTGTGCCCCGTTGCTCGCGCTTCTCTCGCAGCGTCACCGCCGAGGGTGGACCATGGGGTTAGCGAGCGAAGGAGGCCCGTCATGCAATCCGGAGCCTCGGATTACGACCGCTGGCTGTACGCGCATACCCCGTCGCAGGCCGAGGGGGAGCGCAACGAGCCCGGCGAGCGCAGCGCCATGGAACAGCACCCGGACGTGCCCAGGACCGAACCATCTCAGGCGGAGGGCGAGCGGGCGGACGACGACGGCCCGACGAGACATTGACTGCTCCCCTGCCTGGAGGAGGGGCTTCCTTCAGGGCTGAGCGGGGATTCCTGGCTCAGGCCGGCCACCGGGAACAGCGCTCCCGGCGTTCTCGCGCCCTCGACACCAGGACTTCGCGCCGGTAGCCGGAGTCGGCCCCGGAGCCCGCGCTCGGGAGGAACCCACGCCCCTGGGTCGGCGCCACTGCGCCGGTCGGGCGGCAGCGCACTGCCGCAGTCGGTACATACGCGGGCGTCATGGGCAGTCGGCGGGCTGCCGGGCCGAGGCAGGGCGGCCGCCCCACCCATAGCGTCTCCCGCGTCCAGCAGAGTGATTTCGTGTGTGTCGGTCGGGTGCGGGCCAACGTGCCGCCTCGGGTGCTGTGCGTCTGGTCGCTACCTTCCAGGGACGCCGACCGCAGGCAATCCAGCCTGCCATCAACAACGAGGAGCTGACCATTCATGGCCGTGTGCGAGGTCTGCCACAACGACTACGAGATGTCGTTCGAAGTGCGCGCCGCAGGAGCGGTCCATACCTTCGACAGCATCGAGTGCGCCGCCCAGAAGATGGCACCGGTCTGCGACAACTGCCAGTGCCGCATCCTCGGCCACGGTCTGCAAGCGGACGGGCAGTTCTTCTGCTGTGCGCACTGCGCCCGCCAGAAGGGCTTCGCTCAACTCGTGGATCACGCCTGACGGACGGATCCGCGGTGGCCGTCGACAGGGAGGCGTTGGTCACCTCACTGCTCGCCGACTACCGCAGGCACCCAGCGTTCCACGACAGGGCGTCCATAGAGCGGGCGAGTATCGGCTCGAGGGGCGAAGCAAAGGTTATACACCGCCATGTGATCGAATAAATCCTGACACAATCGACATACAGGGAGTGGTGGGCTGGAGGCAGGGTGGAACTGGACGCTGTCGCCGACGAGCTGTACGGCCTGGCGCCGGGTGACTTCACCGCCGCCCGGGACGAGCGTGCCAAGGCCGCCCGCGCCACAGGCGACCGGGAGCTGGCCGAACAGATCCGCCGTCTGCGCCGCCCCACCCGGGCAGCGTGGGCCAGCAACCTGCTGGTGCGCGAACAGCCGGATGCCACCCGGCGTCTCCTCGAGCTCGGCGAGGCACTGCGCCGGGCACACCGGGAACTGGACGGGGAGCAGCTGCGGAAGCTGTCGGCGCAGCAACGGCACCTCACCATCGCTCTGGCCCGGCAAGCCGGCCGGCTGACGGCACAGGCCGGGCAGGGCATCAGTGAAGACACCCAGGGCGAGGTCCAGGAGACCCTGCAATCGGTGCTGGCCGACCCGCAAGCGGCCCAGCAGTGGGCCCAAGGGCGTCTGACCAAGGCGCTGAGCACCCATGTCGGCTTCCCCGCTCTCTCGCAGGCGCCTACGGCGCCCCCTCCTGAGCGCCGCGGTACCAAGCCGAGGGGCCAGGTGGTTGACCTGGATGCGGCGCGCGCCCGTCGCCGGCAGCAGAAGGAGCGCGTTCAGCGAGCCCGGCAGCAGGCCGCGGGCGCCGAGCAGGAACTGCATGAGCGCGAGGACGAGCTGGCCGCCGCCCAGGGCGAACAGCGACAGGCTGAGGAACGCCGACAGCAGGCGCAGCAGCGCATCGCCGAACTGTCCCAGCAGCTGAGGGAAGCCGAGAACGCGCAGCAGCAGGCCCGCGACGCGGCCCGGCACGCCCGTGACCAGGCCCGCAAGGCCGACCAGGCTGCCCGCGAAGCCCGGCGCCGCGCCAAGGACGTCGCCGCCCACGCCCGGCAGCTCGCCCAGCAGAAGCACCGCACCCCGTGATGCTCGTCAGCTTGCCGCGCGGGTGCGGCGGGCGCACCCTGGCGTTGTGACGCGGTCCCACGGCACGCTGGCGCACCGGCTCATCGCCGATCATCTCGTCGACGGGCGGATGGAGCCGGGCCACGAGATCGGGCTGCGGATCGATCAGACCCTCACCCAGGACGCCACCGGCACCCTGGTGATGCAGGAACTGGAGGCCCTCGGCCTGGACCGGGCCCGTACCGAGGTCAGTGTCCAGTACGTCGACCACAACCTGCTCCAGGCGGACGAGCGCAACGCCGAGGACCACGCCTTCCTGCGTTCCGCCTGCCGCCGCTTCGGCATCTGGTACTCCAAGCCCGGCAACGGCGTCTCCCACCCCACGCACATGCAACGCTTCGGCGTTCCGGGCAAGACGCTGGCCGGTTCGGACTCGCACACCTGCGCCGCCGGGTCGCTGGGCATGCTCGCGTTGGGCACCGGCGGTCTGGAGGTCGCTCTCGCCGTGGCCGGACTGCCCCTGCACGTGGCCATGCCGGAGATCTGGGGCATCCGCCTGACCGGACACCTGCCGGAGTGGGTGAGTGCCAAGGACGTGGTGCTGGAGATGCTGCGGCGGCACGGCGTCAAGGGGGCGGTCAACCGGATCCTGGAGTACCACGGCCCGGGCCTGGCGGACCTGACCGCCATGGACCGGCACGTCATCGCCAACATGGGCGCCGAGCTCGGCGCGACCACCTCCCTCTTCCCCTCTGACGCCGCGGTGCGCGCCTTTCTGAGCGCCGAGGACCGCGAGGCCGACTTCCGAGAGCTGACCGCCGAGCCGGACGCCGTTTACGACTTCACCGGCGAGATCGATCTCTCCACGCTCGAACCGCTCATCGCCCGCCCCACCTCGCCGGGGAACGTCGTCCCGGTGCGCGAGGTCGCGGGCGAGCCCATCGGGCAGGCGGTCATCGGCTCCTCCGCCAATCCGGGTCTGCGTGACTTCGCCGTCGCCGCGGCCGTCGTCACCGGCCGCCAGACCCACTCCGCCGTCAGCTTCGACGTCAACCCCACCTCCCGGGAGATCCTCGCCGATCTCACCAGGATGGGTTCCACCTTCGGCCTGATCGCCGCGGGCGCCCGTATCCACCAGGCCGGTTGCCTCGGCTGCATCGGCATGGGCCAGGCCCCGGCGGTGGGCCGGGGCAGCCTGCGTACCTTCCCGCGCAACTTTCCCGGCCGCTCCGGCACCGAACACGACGCGGTCTGGCTCTGCTCCCCTGAGACGGCCGCCGTCTCCGCCCTCACCGGCACGATCACAGACCCTCGGGACTGGGCGGCCAAAGAGGGCGTGCCCTACCCGCGGCTGCGCCTTCCCGAGCATGCGTCGGTCAACCGCGGGATGCTCGAGCCTCCACTGCCGCCCGAGCAGGCCGCCCGCACCGAGCTGGAGCGCGGCGCCAACATCTTTGGCCTGCCCCACTTCGATCCGCTGCCCGACGTACTGGAGGGCCCCGTCCTGCTCAAGTGCGGCGACAACGTCTCCACCGACGAGATCTCCCCGGCCGGGGCGCAGGCGCTGCCGTACCGGTCGAACATCCCCAAGCTCGCCGAGTTCACCTTCACCCGGATCGACCCGGACTACCCGCGGCGTGCCGCCGAGTCGGCCACCGGCGGCGGGCCCGGCCGGCACTTCGTCGTCGGCGGGGAGAACTACGGGCAGGGCTCCTCCCGGGAGCACGCCGCGATCACCCCGCGACACCTGGGGCTGGGCGCAGTCGTCGCCAAGTCCTACGCCCGCATCCACTGGCAGAACCTGGCCAACTTCGGCGTCCTGGCGCTGGAGTTCAACGACCCGGACGACTACGACCGCATCGACCCGGGCGACCGGCTACGGCTGGAAAGCCTTCACACGGCCCTGGCCCCTGGAGCCGAGCCCCGCGTGCGGCTGCACAACACCACCAAGGACGAGACCTACCAGCTCCGCCACCACCTCTCCGACAGCCGCCGCCGCACCGTCCTCGCCGGAGGCGTCATTGCGGCCCTCGCAGGCGAGTACCGTGCGCGCCGAGGCCGCGAAGACCCCGACTCCTGACCACACGAGCGAACTTCTGACCACACGAGCGGACCCGGGCGACCCGAGCCACGGTGGCTGACTCCGCTCCCCGCATGCGTCACCCATGCGCGATCGAGGAGGAACCGGTTACGGTCGGGCGTCCGCCGAGGTAGCTCGGCCCCACCATGTGATCCGCTGTGTGTGGTCTCCCCGCGGGCATGCGCCGGCGCGGGGGACGAAGGAGCGGTCGCGGCTGCTCCGCCCAGATGGTCTTTCCTGTCGGTGTGTGACGGGTGCCCCAGCGCTCGGCGAGCTGGCCGACCAGGAACAGGCCGCGGCCGCCCTCATCCAGGGCACGGGCCCGGCGCGGGTGTGGAGCGGTGCTGCTGGAGTCGGAAACCTCGCAGATCAGGGCGGCGTTGCGAATGAGCCGCAGCTGGATGGGGGCACTGGCGTGCCGGATGGCGTTGGTGACCAGCTCGCTGACGATCAGCTCGGTCGTCGGGACGGCATCCTGCAGACCCCAGGTCGTGAGCTGGTCGGCGGCCCGTCGGCGCGCGTCGGCGACGACGGAGGGGGTGGCGGGCAGGTCCCAGGAGGCCACGTGCGAGGGGCCCAGGGCGTTGGTGCGGGCCACGAGCAGGGCGATGTCGTCGTCCGGGTGTTCGGGCAGGAGTGTGACGAGGTTGTCGCAGGTGGCTTCCAGCGATGGGTTGAGTCCGGCCAGGGCATGCGCGAGTTCCCGCATTCCGGTACCGATGTCGCGGTCGCGTGTCTCGACCAGTCCGTCCGTGTACAGGACGAGCAGGCTACCTTCGGGCAGGCGGACGTCGGTGGCCTCGAAGGGGAGGCCGCCCACCCCCAGAGGGGGGCCTGGGGTCAGGGGGACGAACTCCACGGTGCCGTCCGGCATGACGACGACCGGGGCGAGGTGGCCGGCACTGGCCAGGGTGCAGTGGCGGGACACCGGGTCGTAGACCGCGTACAGACACGTCGCACCGACCTCTCCGGCGGATTCGATGCCCTCTTCTATCTCTTCGAGGATGAGGTCGTCGAGCTGGGTGAGCAGTTCGTCGGGAGGAAGATCGACATCGGCCAACGTACGCATCGCGCTCCGCAGCTGGCCCATGGTGGCGGACGCTTGGATGCCGTGGCCGACGACATCGCCGACGACCAGAGCCACACGGGCGCCGGAGAGGGGGATGACATCGAACCAGTCGCCGCCCACTCCCGCCTGCGGATCCGCGGGCAGGTAGCGCATCGCCGTCTCCACTGCCAGCTGCGCGGGCCGGTGGTACTGCAGCAGGCGGCGCTGCAGGGCCAGGTCCGCGCCGTCGGCCTCCTGCCGGGCGGCGTGAATGAACCACTCGACGTGGTCATCGGCACTCACCAACGGGAAGGCCCGCACAGTGGCCTCCACCCGATGGCCGTCCCGGTCCCGCAGCGCGACCAGCCCGGTCCACGCCTCCTGCTGTGACAGGCTCCGCCAGGCCGAATCCGGAAGGCGAGCGGCAAGAAGATCGGACGCCGGACGTCCAATCGCCTCACCCGGCTCGTACCCGAGAAGCAGTCGGGCACCGCGGCTCCACGCCGCCACGACGCCCCGCGCGTTTACGGCAGCCGCAGCGTTCTCCACCACCAGGGGGTTGTCGTACATGCCCTCATCTCATCCCGTCCTCCCTTCCCATTGTGCTCCCGCACGCTATGCGCCGGTGCGGAAGCCCATGGGCGCGGCAGCGGCCAGAGCGGGCACCGGCGCCTCGCGGGGAATCTGGCGCGCCTCCCGCAGATCGGGGGAGGGTGTGGTCGGGACCAGCGGAGCGTACTCGACAGCGCGGGCCCGGCGTGAGAACCAGATGATCCTGCCGCCGGTGCCGCTGGCGCAGCAGCCCCAGCCGTCGCTGAGCGCGGCGATGCGTGACAGGCAGCCGGGCTGGGCGTACTTGGGATGCAGGTCCGCGTTGTTGTCCGAAACGGCGGTGATGAGGTGCCGACCGGTCCACCACATCTCGAGGGTGACGTTCTTGTCCGCGGCGTGCTCGTCGATCGCGTGAAGCAGCACCTCGACGCAGTGACAGACGGGCTCGACGAGGGGCTCCAGGTTCCAGTACCGGAGGTGGGCGGCCAGGATGCGCTTCACCTGGACAACCCGTTCCGGGCTGACCTCCACGTCCAGGTGGTAGTAGCAGGGTACTGCGGTCTTCATCGTCATTGGCTCCTCACCGGCGAAGCTCTTGCTCTTCGTCGCTCCTGCGGGCCGCGCCCCGAACGCGAAGCGTGAGCGCTGGTCGCTTCTGAGTCACTTCCAGAGTGAGAGCGCTACTCCGTTCGTGCAACACGAGAGCCTATGCAGAGCACAACAGGACGTTGCGCGATGTCACGGGCACGATGAGTGAAGGCGCGACTCCCAACCGGTCGGTGCCTCTGCGTGCACGGCCTTCGCGGACCCCGGACCGCACCCGGGGACGGCGGAGATGAACCCATGACCCGAAACCCGGCCATCGGCCGCGTCCCGATCACCGGTGTCCGCCCGATGGTCGGGTACGGCAGACGCCTGGCGAAGGCGGTCGTGGGGAAAAGTCTTCCAGGTCCCACCGCCACCTTTTTCGGTGAGGGCCACGACGCGATCGCCGCCGACCTCGTGTTGCGCGACCCGGCCGGCCGGCCCGCGGCTGCGCCGGGCAGTACCCACCAGTGACAGCTGGCGATCTTGACCAAGTGCGTCTGAAAGTTCCTCTGAAAGGGTGAGCCGCCATGCCCAGGACCGCGCCGCTTCATCCAGGCAGCCTCGGCTCCGCTTCCCTGACCATGCCGCAGAACTCAGCCGGTCGGCCCCGGGCCCGCTTCCTTCCGCAGGAAGCTGGTCACCTGCGCGGCGAGGATGTCCATGGGGGTGTCGGATCGTGCGCCCACCCCTATGGCCGACTCATGCAGGCCGATGCCTCCCGACCAGAGGTAACGGTCGATCCACTCGTCGTCGGCCTTCAGCTGGACCTGGATGTCCACCTGGGACAGGCTCGCATCCTCGGCCGCGGCGTACAGCACGGCCGTGACCCGGCGGAGCGGGTAGACGTCGAAGCCCTCGATGAAGTGTGAGTTCCGCCAGTCGAGGAACGCGCTCTCGCCGTCGGAACCGACACGGACGTCGAGCTGGCCGTCTTCGAGGTGGATGGCAAAGTGCTCGGTCGTGCGGTTCTCGACGGTCACGCGGAACCTGAAGTACGTCAGACCCTCGGCAGCGTCGTCACGCCCCCGCGGCGGCTCCGCCTTCTCCAAGCCGTGGACGCGGACACGCAGGCCGGCATGCTCGTCGTCGCACTCCTGCCAGTCCCCCACCACGTTCGGCTCGTGCACAGTCCACCTCTCGGCCTCAGAGAGCTGCTTCCTATCTGTGCGCGCGGCAACGTGTCAAATGAACAGAATGGGCGTTGGCCAGGCTTTTTGCTGCGTTTGATCAGTGATCAAGGCGTGCCCAGCCAGAATCGTTCACCCGGTACGCCGGCCGGCCCGGTGGGCGTGCTGCACATCACGCCTCTGTGCCGGAGGGACGGGAGCCGGCGGGCGCGCCGCACTGACGCATCCCCGCCCGCTGACGCCCCTTCCTCAGTAGAACCGGCCCAGGTTGACGTAAGGGGCGTCCAGGTGCGGAGATGCTTCTGCGACGTGACGGCCGACCATGAGGCGAGGGCAAAGAGCGATGGCATTGCAGATCAGCGCCACCAACCCGGAGCATCCTGCGCTCCTGCTCGACCTGCCCTGGCAGCTGCCGCTGGAGGAGTGGCCGGAGCACTGCCTGGTACCGCTGCCGCGCGGCATCTCGCGGCACGTGGTCCGGTACGCCCGCGCCGGCACCGAGGTGGTGGCCGTCAAGGAGCTCGCCGAGCGGCCCGCGGTGCGGGAGTTCGGACTGTTGCGGGATCTCGACCGGCTGAACATTCCCGCGGTGGACCCGCTCGCCGTGGTCACCGGCCGCACAAAGGGCGACACGCCCCTGGAGCCCGTCCTGATCACCCGCTATCTGAACGGCTCGATGCCCTACCGGTCGATGTTCGAGACGACGATGCGGCCCGCCACCATGCACCGGCTCATGGACGCGCTGGCCGTGCTGCTCGTCCGGCTCCATCTGGCGGGGTTCGCGTGGGGCGACTGCTCACTGTCCAACACGTTGTTCCGGCGCGACGCGGGCGCGTACGCCGCGTATCTGGTGGACGCGGAGACCGGCGACCTGCACACGCGGCTGAGCGACGGGCAGCGCAAGTACGACCTCGATCTCGCGCGGGTCAACATCAGCGGCGAGCTGCTCGACCTGGAGGCGTCCGGGGCGCTGCACCCGTCCGTGGACCCGGTCGAGTTCGGCACGGAGATCTGCCTGCGGTACGAGGGCCTGTGGCGTGAGCTGACGCGTACATCGGTATATCCGGCGGGCAAATACCACTCCATCGACCGCCGGATCCGGCGGCTCAACGAGCTCGGGTTCGACGTCGCCGAGATGCAGATCGGCCACTCCTCGAACGGTGACACCGTCACCTTCGTCCCCAAGGTCGTCGACGCGGGCCATCATCAGCGGCAACTGCTGCGGCTGACCGGGCTGGACGCCGAGGAGAACCAGGCGCGCCGGCTCCTCAACGACCTGGAGAGCTGGATGGCCACCCAGGACGACTACGCGCCCGGGGACACTCCCCCAGGCTCTCTGCTTCGTGCGAGCAGGGGGCACCCTCTCGCGGCGCGTCCCGAGGTGCTGGCCCACCGCTGGGTACGTGAGGTGTTCCGGCCCACCGTGCGGGCCGTACCGCGGGAGCTGTGCGGCTCCATGGACGCGGCGGAGCTGTACCACGAGCTGCTCGAACACCGCTGGTACCTGTCCGAGCGGGCACAGTACGACATCGGCCTGGGCACGGCCGTCGAGGACTATGTCAAGCACATCCTGCCGAAGATCCGCGAGAGCCTGCCGTCGACGAACGCCGCCGCGCCTTCGGCCTGAGGCCGGGCTCAGGCCTCGCTGGGGCGGGCGTCCGGCAGGCGCAACGAGCGCCACCGGGCAGGGCGCGTGACGCATGACCGCGTGGGCCGGCGGGCAGCGGAGGCCCGTGGCGGACGGCGGCCCTCGCCGTCAGCAGCGCTGCGATCGTGTTCCTCGGCGTCTTCGGCGTGCTGGACGTCCTCGGCATCGGCGTCACGGGGTGCTGACTTCGGCAGCGAGTCCGCCATGAGCCTCGCGGGTCGTGGGTCGGCCGGGCACGGGCGGGGTACCCGAAACCTGCGAGACGGTGCCGGCCCGGCCGGAGCCGTGGGTCGGGAGAAGGAGCCGGACGTGGGTGGGAAAAACCCGCTGCGGACCTACCGCGGCAAGCGTGACTTCGCCAGGACCGGGGAACCTCGAGGGTTGGTGAGGCCCTCGGACGACGAACCGCACTTCGTGGTGCAGATCCACGATGCGAGCACGATGCACTTCGACTTCCGGCTGCAGGTCGACGACGTGCTGAAGTCGTACGAGGAGTTCGAGGGCGTGATCCCCGAGGGCGTGCCCTTCGACCAGGCGTTGGAACGGGGTCATGCCACGTTCTGGCTCGACGGCTCGAAGCTGCGCGGCGGATACGCCCTGACCCGCTTCCGTGACGGGAAGAGCGAGGCGTGGCTACTGGTGAAGACCGGCGACGAGCGGGCCCGGGCCGGTGAGAACGGGACGGGACGCCCGATCCGCGGCAGGCCCGCTCGGTGCGCAGCGGGCGCACCCTGCGGCAGGTCGCCGGAGCGGGGTGAGCGGCGATGACCGGCGGGACAACCGGCCTCCTGGACACGCTGTCCGCCGACGAGCGCCGGTGGCTGCGCGGCGCACGCCCCGGCGTGGAGCTGGCCTCCGCGCCCATGCTCGCCACGCTGAGCACCCGGCGGGACTTCCCCGGCGAGTGGATTTTCGAGCGGAAGCTGGACGGCGTCCGCGCGCTGGCGGTCCGCGAGGGCGGGCGGGTGGTGCTGCTTTCGCGCAGCGGCAACCGGCTCAACGAGACGTACCCGGAGATCGTCGACGCCCTCGCGGCGCAGATGTGCGCGGACTTCACGGTCGACGGCGAGATCGTCGCGTTCACGCACGGCCGTACCGACTTCGCCCGGCTCCAGCGGCGGATGGGGCTCACCCGGCGCCGGGAGATCGAGGCCAGCGGTGTAACCGTGACGTACTACCTGTTCGATCTGCTGCGGCTGGACGGCACGGACACCACACGGCTGCCCTTGCGCACCCGTAAGTCGCTGCTGCGGCGCGCCCTGACGTTCCGCGCGCCACTGCGGATGAGTACGCATCGCAACGAAGGCGGCTTCGAGCTGCTGGCCGAGTCCTGCGCCCGCGGCTGGGAGGGGCTCATCGCGAAGCGGGCGAACAGCCGCTATCAGCCGCGCCGTTCGCCCGACTGGCTCAAGCTGAAGTGTTCCCGGGGCCAGGAGTTCGTCGTCGCCGGATTCACCGAGCCGGCCGGCAGCCGCGTCGGCATCGGCGCGCTGCTGCTGGGCTACTACCAAGGGGACAAGCTGCGGTACGCGGGCAAGGTGGGCACGGGGTTCGACCACCGGACGCTCGCCTCCCTCCGCGACCGCCTGGACGGCCTGTCCCTTTCCACGTCGCCTTTCGCCGACCGCGTCCGGGAGCCACGCCCCCACTGGTCGGAGCCGGAGCTCGTCGCGCAGATCGCGTTCACCGAGTGGACACGGGACGGCATGCTGCGGCATCCGCGGTTTCTCGGGCTGCGCGACGACAAGGCCGCACACGACGTCGTACGCGACCGGTCGAGGGCGTGAGCGCCCGCGATGCGATCCGCCCACGCGCCACCGCCCACACGCCACGCGCGGACACGGATCGTGTGCGGCTGCGGTCAGGTCCGCTCGGCGCGGATGATCAGGAGCTCCTCGTTCTCCTCGCGCTCACCGACCAGACCGGACGCCCGAAGCCATGGGAGCCGGGAACGCAGGACCGGACCGAACGGACTGCAGGTCCGGTCGCTCACGGTGGGCCGGAGGCCATGGCGCGCCAGGCGGACGAGGGTCTCATCGGTGTTGTTCAGGCCCGACTGGACCAGGAGCAGCACACCGCCGGGACGCAGGACCCGCGGCACATCGGCGCAGATGCGGTCCAGAACCGCGCGCCCGTCGAGTCCGGCGCTCCAGCTCCGCTCGGCGCCGGGGCTGGGCCCGCCCATCCGGTGCGAGGCGGGCGTGGGGACGTACGGCGGGTTGCTGACCACCAGATCGAAGGACTGGCCCCGGACGGGGTCGAGCAGGTCTCCGCGGCGGACCGCGAGGCGTTGCCGGGAGCGCAGGGCGTTCAGCCGGGTGGTGAGCACGGCACGCCAGGCGATGTCGATCGCGGTGACGTACGCTCCCTGCCGGGCGGCGCAGATGGCGAGCGTTCCATTGCCGGTACCGAGGTCCAGTACGTTGATGCCCGCTCTCAGCCCCTCGTTGCAAAGGGCCCGTGCGAGAAGAAAGGTGTCGGCCTGCGGCCGGTAGACGCCCGGCGGCGTCATGAGGGTCGTCGGTGGGCGCGCTGATTCCAGAAGAGCAGCCATGAGGGTGATGCTCCCGTCCGGGCACCTCTCCGGCAGTGCAGGTGGGTGCCGTCGGCAGTCAATCGTCTGGCAGGGTCCGTCTGTCCATAGCGCCGAGTGCCCCCTCAGCCTCTCCCCCACACGTCATGCGTCACGCGGAACGCGTCGTCCTCCAGCACGCGAGCCTTCCCCGCCACGCACGGCGTGGAGGACGCCCCCGGCGGGGCCGCCACGGGCGGAGCCGGTGCGACCGCCGGGGGCGTACCGCGCGGGCGGGCCCGGTCTACCGGCCGGTCCTCTTCACGGGCTCGGAGGTCTTGTCCACGACCTCCTCGGCCCGGCCCGACATCTGTTCGTTCCGGCCTTCTCGCTCCATGGCCATGTCGCCCTTGGCTTTGCCGGTGGTCTCCTTCATCTTGCCCTTCATCTGCTTGGCCTTGCCCTTTGCCTTACCCATGGTCTTTCCGTCCTTTGCGGGAGAGGGGTGGACTGGCGTATCCACCCTGCGCCCCGGACTTACCCTTCGCAATTCGTGAAGAGTTACGCACCGTCCGTTAACAGGGGCAAACGCGGATACGTTCGCACTGGCACAGGCCTGGCCGAGTGGGGACGATGGACTCAGGCGATACTCGACGCACGATGAAGGGATGACGACCACGAAGCGCGCCAGTGCTCAGACCCCGGAGGGGACTATGACATCAGAGACCCGTTCGGAAGAGCTGGCCGGCGGCCCGCGGGAGCCGGCCGCACGGGACGAAGACACGGCTCGGATCGTCGAGTTGCAGGAGGAGATCGGTCAGTTGAAGGAGGCCGTGACCTCCCATGCCGTCGTGGACCAGGCGATCGGCATGATGGTCGCCCTGGGGCGGGTGACACCGGAACAGGGCTGGGAGGTTCTGCGGGACGTGTCCCAGCACACGAACATCAAGCTGCGTAATGTCGCGGAGCTGATCATTATCTGGGGGCAGAAAGGCGATCTCCCACCTGAAATTCGAGCCACGATGGAAGACGCACTGGACCGATACGGGCCCACACTGATTCCGAACGTTTCGCCGCCCCAGTAATCTCCGGATCGCTAATCGCCTGATCGCCGTTTGCTGCCGGCCGGTCGAAGGGCGTGGATATTGCCCAACGGGGTGGAGAGACTGGCACTGTTCCTGCGGTCCCGATGTGTTTCGGTTCGATCCGCCTGGTTAGTTCGGACAGTGGCGGCGCACTGACAAACCGCTCCCGGGAGGGTTCGGCAGTGAGCTCGCCACTCGGCCGCCAGGCCCGAGGAACTCGCGCCGGGCGGCCGAGCGTGTCCACCCCTCGACCGCAGAGGGCACCAATGCGGCCGTCAGACAGGTCCGGCGAGCAC
>CAMLJW010000082.1 GCA_946480485.1 uncultured Streptomyces sp.
GCGAGTCGCTGCTGCCCTCCACCGTGCACGGGATCGGGAAGCTGCTCGGCGTGACGGACAAACTGCGGGAGGCCGGCTTCACCAAGAAGAACGGCGGCACCTTCCGCTGGGGCAGCAACCCCGAGCCGTGGACCTTCTCCTTCGCGGTCTCACCCAAGCTCGCGGGCCCCACGTCGTTCGCCTACCAGGTCGAGCGGATGAAGTTCGACCAGATCCTGCTCGACAACGCCCGGGAGCACGGCGTCGAGGTGCGCGAGGCGTGCACGGTGGTCGACGTGCTCGAGGACGGCGAGCGCGTCGGCGGCGTGCGCTACATCGACTCCGACGGGCGGGAGCACAGCGTTGCCGCCGACTTCGTGGTCGACGCCTCGGGTAACAAGAGCCGTACCCACCGGTTCGTCCGGGGCGAGCGGCGCTACTCCGAGTTCTTCCGCAACCTCGCCCTGTTCGGCTACTTCGAAGGGGGCAAGCGACTGCCCGCGCCGAACTCCGGCAACATCCTGTCGGCCGCCTTCGAGGATGGCTGGTTCTGGTACATCCCGCTCACCCCGGATCTGACCAGCGTCGGGGCGGTGGTGCACCGGGACGCCGCGGAGAAGGTGCAGGGCGACCCGGAGCAGGCCCTGCAGAACCTGATCGACTCGTGTCCGCTGATCAAGGAGCACCTGGCGGACGCCAAGCGGGTCACCAGCGGGCCGTACGGCGAACTGCGGGTGCGCAAGGACTACTCCTACTGCAACACCCGGTTCTGGAGGCCGGGCATGGTGCTCATCGGCGACGCGGCCTGCTTCGTGGACCCCGTCTTCTCCTCCGGCGTCCACCTGGCGACCTACAGCGGCCTGCTCGCCGCCCGCTCCATCAACAGCTGTCGCGCAGGACTGGTCGACGAGGACGCGGCCTTCCAGGAGTTCGAGCGCCGCTACCGCCGGGAGTACGGCGTCTTCTACGAGTTCCTGGTCTCCTTCTACGCGATGCAGTCCAACGAGGAGTCCTACTTCTGGGAGGCCAAGAAGATCACCAACTGCCCGCTGACGGAGTTCGAGGCCTTCGTGGAATTGGTCGGCGGCGTCGCCTCGGGCGAAGTAGGCCTGACCGACGCCTCGGCGCTCTCCGACCAACTGGCGGGCAGTGCACAGTCGCTGGCCGACGCGGCCGGCGCAATAACCGAGCGGGTCGGCGCGGTGCACGCCAGCGGCTTGGTTTCGCGTGCGATGAGCGAGGGCGCCCGGGTGCAGGCCCAGGCGCTGCTGGGCCCCGATGGCGCCGAGGTGGACCCGCTCTTCCCGGGCGGCCTGGTGAGCTCCGCGGACGGGCTGCACTGGGTCCGTCCGGTCGCCTGAGCGGGGCCGGGAGCCGTGCCGCGCAGCGCCTGTGGCTGATCGGCGGGGCGGCCCTCTCCACCGCCGCTGTCGCCAGCTTCTCGTGGATCGCCACGCTCTGCCGGGCCCTGCCAGGCATCGGCCGAGACGCTCCGCGCCGCCATCGTTGACCTTGGAGGAACGCCATCAACCACCACTTCTCTCCGGAACAGGGTGGCGGGGCGCCGTCGCCCGGCCCCGCCGCGCCGGACTGGCAGGCACTCCGCCGAAGCATCGGCGGCGATCTGGTGCTGCCCGCCGATGAAACGTACGCCGAGGCACGCGCCCTGGCGGATCTTGAGTTCAGCGTCACCCGTCCGCAGGCGATCGTCTACTGCCGGTCTGCCGAGGATGTCGCCGAGGCGGTCCGCTTCGCCCAGGCCTTCGGCCTGCCGGCCGTGCCGCGCAGCGGTGGGCACAGTTTCGCGGGCTTCTCCACGAGCACTGGCCTGGTCATCGACGTCTCCCGGATGGACGCGGTCACGGTGGGCGACGGCTTGGTCCGGTCGGAGGCCGGAACCCAGATCGTCGACCTGTACGACCACACCCTGCCGCACGGCCTGGCGGTGCCGACCGGATGGTGCCCGACCGTCGGCATCGCCGGGCTGGCACTCGGCGGCGGCCTCGGGCTTGAGGGCCGCCGGCACGGTCTCACCGTCGACCACATGGTGTACGCCGAAGTGGTACTGGCCGACGGGCGGATCGTCCGGTGCGACGAGCAGCAAGACCCGGAGCTGTTCTGGGCGCTGCGCGGAAGCGGCGGGGGGAACTTCGGGATCGTCACCGAGCTCGGCTTCCGGCCCGTCGCAGTGGACGCGATGACCAACTACACGCTCAGCTGGGACTGGCCGGACGCGGTGGCCGTGTTCGACGGCTGGCAGCAGTGGGCGGTCTCCACCCCCGACGGGATGACACCGGTGCTCACGGTCGAACTGGAGGACGCCGCGCCCGGCATACAGCCCCGCCTCACCGTGCACGGCGCCTGGCTGGAGCGACCGGCCGACCTGAAGCCGCTGTTGGAGCGGCTGGTGGAGCTGGTCGGGCGGGACCCGGCGAGTAACTCGCAGGAGACCGTGCCGTACGCCGACGGCCTCAAGCACTGGTTCGGCTGCGACGGGATGACCACGGCGGAGTGCCACACTGTGGGGCACAACCCCGAGGCGAAGCTCCCACGGGTGGCCTTCGCCCGCGCCCGTGGGAACTTCTGCACCGCGTCTGTACCCACCGAAGGGGTGGCGGCGCTGCTCACGGCCTTCGACTCGCAGCGCCGGGCCGGCCAGATGCGTAACCTCGACATCCTGACCCTCGGCGGCGCGATCAACCGGGTGCCCGCCGACGCGACCGCCTTCGTCCACCGCAACAGCCGGTACTACCTGGGGTTCGCGGTCGGGATGATGGAAGAGGTCCCCGAGGCGGAGCAGCAGGCCGCCGCCCACTGGGTCGACCACTGCTGGGCCGTGCTGCAGAACTGGTCCGCGCCGTACACCTACCAGAACTTCGTGGACCCGCAGCTCACGGACTGGCGGGAGCGGTACTACGGCGCCAACTACGACCGGCTCGCTGGGGTGCGGGCCGCCTACGACCCGCACCGCTTCTTCCGTTTCCCGCAAGCGATCAGCTGATCCTTGCCGTACCGGGGGCGCCACATGATGATGAACCGAATGACCCGACTGCTGCGCCACGGCGTGCGCATCGTGTCCGCGGCGGGGGCCGTAGCGGCTGCCGGCCGCGCGCCGCGGGCACCACACCCGGTCGATGTCGACGCGCCCGAGGACGTCTTCTCCGCACGCCGCGCCGAGCGGCTGCTGCACAGGATCGCCGCCGAACCCCGGCCGATCGGCTCACCAGGCAACGCCCGGGCACGTGCGGTGCTGGTGGAAGAACTGCGCGCGCTGGGCGCGGAGGTGATGGTCCAGGACGCGGTGGCCGTCGGCGATCTCGGGCCGACCCCGTTCGGGGTGGAGTACCGCGCCGGCGGACGGGTGTGCAACATCGTCGCCCGCCTGCCCGGCACCGCACCCGGCCCGGCCGTCCTGCTCATGACGCATTACGACTCCGTCGAGCAAGGACCGGGCGCGAGCGATGCGGGCATGCTGGTGGCGGCGGTCCTGGAGACGCTCCGGGCGCTACGCGCCGGGCCCGCGCTGCGCAACGACGTGATCGTGGTGCTCACCGACGGCGAGGAGGCCGGCCTGCTCGGGGCCCGGGCGTTCTTCGCCGAGCACCCGGCGGCGGCGTATGCCCGCGCGGTGCTGAACTTCGAGGCCCGCGGCACCAGCGGCCCGGCGCTGATGTTCGAGACCGGTCCGGGCAGCGGATCGCTGGTACGGCTGCTTGCCGACACCCCGGACGCCGCCGTGGCGAGCTCGCTGTTCGACGAGGCGTACCAGCGTATGCCGAACGCCACCGATTTCGTGTTCGCCAAAGAACACCGGCTTCCCGGGCTGAACTTCGCCAACATCGGCGGGTTCATCCACTACCACGGACCCGACGACGACCTCGCGCACGTCGATCCAGGCACGCTGCAACACCACGGTGCGAACATGCTCGGCCTGCTCCGCCGACTTGGCTGGGCCGATCTGGACGAACTCCGCTCGTCCGACCGGGTGTTCTTCAGCGTCGGCGGCCGGCTGGTGCATTATCCAGTGCGTGCCGCCCTGCCGCTGGCCCTCCTCGGCACGGCGGCGGCGACCTACGCGCTGGTCAGAGGCCGAACGCCCGCCGCCGGCCGGTGGATCACGGCGGCCAGCGCCGGTCGGCAGGCGGCCCGGCTGCTGGCCGGCACCGGTGCTGCCACGGCACTCACCCTGGGGCTGGGCAGCCGCACCCCGCAGTTCCGCCGGCACGGCGACTTCCCGGACTCCGAGCAGGTGTACGGCGCGCTAGTCGCTCTGGCGGCCGCGCTGACCCTGGCCCACGACCGCGGCCAGGTCGCCGACCCCTGGCAGCGCCTTGGCGGCACTCTGCCTCCCCTAGCAGCCTCCTCGGTCGCGCTCTCCGCCCTGCTGCCCGGCGGCAGCTACCTGCCGACCTGGCCGCTGATCGCAGGTGCGGTGGCCGCGCTGGCCAGTGACGCCCGGCCCGCAGTGCGCAACCTCGGCGCCCTCGGCTCCGCAGCTGGCGCGGCGGCGTTGCTCGGTCCGCTCTCCCAGCTGCTGTACCAGGGCCTCACCCCGCGTGCCGCCGCTGCGCCGATGCTCGCCCTGCAACTGGGCGGCGAGCTGGCCGCGCCCGCGCTGGGGGCGCTGCCCCGCCCGGTGCGTCGGGCACTGGCGGTCGGCGGTCTGATGGCCGCGGCGGGCGTGGTGGCACATCGGCTCCGCTCCCCGGCCGACGCCGCGGCCGCACCGGCGACCCTCAGCTACCTGATGGATGCCGATGCCGGCCGGGCCGTGTACTTCAGCAGCGATGCCCGGCCGACCGGGTGGACCCGCGGCTTTCTGGGGGACCACCCCGAAAAGGGCCTGCTCCCGGAGTACTTCCCCGGCTGGGACAGGGACTTCCTGTACGCCGTCGCCGAGCCGCTCAACCTGCCCGCGCCGACAGTCGACGTGCTGGGGGACGATCCTGCCGGTCCGGGCCGGCGCCGGCTCACCCTCCACGTCACCTCGCCGCGCGGTGCCCGTCAGCTCCTCCTCGCCATCCCGGACCGCGGCGTGCACGGCTGGTCAGTGGAGGGTCGCTCCTGTCCACCCGCCCGGCCGGGGGAGACCGGTCAGGACCGCCCTTGGGAACTGTGGCTCTACGCACCGCGAGCGGAGGGTCTGCGGGTGGAGCTGGAGGTGGACGAGACTCCGGTCCGGCTCCGGGTCGCGGACCGGTCCGAGGGGCTGCCCGCCGGTGGCGCGGACGGGCCGCGTACGCCCGCCGCCGCCCTGGACATCGACAGCTGGGGCAACGGCACCTTCGTGTCGAGGTGGTTGAAGATATGAGCGGGGACCGAGGCAGAGGGACGGTATGACCAGCCAACAGGTGCAGTTGGTGTTCGTTGATCTGGCCGTGATCGTGCTGCTGGCCCGGGTGCTGGGCCGGCTGGCGGTGCGGGTGGGACAGCCGCCGGTGGTCGGTGAGATCCTGGCTGGCATCCTGCTCGGCCCCACCCTGTGGAACGGCGCCATCCCGGGACTACTCTTCCCCGCTGCTGTGCAGCCGCTGCTGACCTGCATGGCGAACGTGGGTGTGGCGATGTTCATGTTCTCCGTCGGTCTCGAACTGGACCTCGCTGGCCTGAGAGGCCGGCGGGCGCGCAGCGTGGCAGGTGCAGCCGTCGGGTCGACGCTCGTGCCGTTCGGTCTCGGCGTGCTGCTGGCCGAAGCGCTGCCGTCGGGGCATGGGGGTGCGCATCACGACTCCTTCGTGGTGTTCGTCGGCCTGTCGCTGTCCGTAACGGCTTTCCCCGTGCTCGCCCGGATCCTGAACGACCGCGGTCTTGGCACCACCGCACTCGGTGGCATCGCACTGGCCACCGCGGCCGTGGTCGACGTCGTGGCCTGGGCCGCGCTGGCGGTGCTCCAAGGGGTGGTGGCGGCGGACTCCCAGCACGCGCGGGTACTGCTCTTCGTGCCCTTCGTGTTGGCGATGGTGTTCGTCCTGCGGCCGCTGCTCGTCCGCGGCCTGCTGCCCACCGGTCGCGGCGGTACGGTGATCGCGCTGACCGGAGCGCTCCTGTCAGGTGCCGCCACCGAAGCGATGGGGATGCACTTCATCTTCGGGGCCTTCTTGTTCGGCGTGGTGATGCCGCGCCAGGAGCACTCCCCCCTCCGGGCCGAGTTGCAGGACCACACCGGTCGCATCGCCGACCTGCTGCTGCCCGTCTACTTCGTCGTGGCAGGCCTCAACGTGGACCTCGGCCACCTCACGCCGAGTCGGCTCGGCGAACTCGCGGCGATCATCGCGGTCGCCGCGCTCGGGAAGCTCGGTGGCAGCTGCCTCGGGGCGCGTACCCAGGGACTGCCGCTGCGGGCCGCGGGGGCGCTGGCGATCCTGCTGAACACCCGTGGGCTTACGGAGCTGGTGATCCTGGGGGTCGGACTGCAACTCGGCCTGATCGACCGGAGCCTGTACTCGCTCATGGTCGTCATGGCGCTGGTCACCACGGCGATGACGGGGCCACTGCTGAGCTGGGTGTACCGCAGGCCGGTCGAGGAGCTGCTGGTGCCGGAACCGGTCCCGCAGCCGGAGACAGCCGGACGGTAGCGCCCGGCTGTCCTCCTTCGGCAGGTGTGGGCTGTTGAGCGTGGCGAACGTTACTGGCGGTGGCATGACGAACACGCGGTCCGGCCCGTTCTCGTGGGCCCACGGACCGCGTTTCGTTGTGCCCAGTGGACACGCTCTGAGGACCACCAGGCAGGGGAACGCTGGGGACGCATGGGGGACAGACACCCGTAGAAACCCGGTTTCAGCCGGTGCCAGCCGGACGGAGGCCCCGACGGAAGGACTGAATCCGATTGATCGAGTAGATCGGATGCGCCCCCTCTGACCTGCCCAAACGTCGCCATTCCAGCGGAGCATCTGTGGCGCCCCCGGCAGGACTCGAACCTGCGGCCAAGCGCTTAGAAGGCGCCTGCTCTATCCACTGAGCTACGGGGGCCGGGTGTGGTGGCCTATGGCATCGGTGCCCGGAGGTGGGCGGATCCGTGACCTTGCCGGGGACAAGGATAGGGCTCCCGGGGCCTTGTCCCTGGTGCTTCGCCTCCGTGGCTCGATGTGGAGGTTCAGTGAAGCGCTCCCGATAATCGCAGGCAGGTGCGAATCGTGCATCGCTTTTGGCGTCTCAGGCCCCGGGTGTTGTGCACTCGTTATGCCTGCGCCCCAGTCGTCCCTTCCGCCCCGCGTGTCCGATCGGCGCGCAGACATAGTCATATGCTTCAGAAAGCCTCCAAAATTGGGCATTCTTCGCATGTGGTGACCTTGGACGTACGGCCTCAGCTGCTCGACGCACTCTCCGCCCTGCGCGACCGTGTCGCCGCCGCACGCTTTCCGCTGCCCCTGGCGGGGGCTCCACGCGCGCGTGCCAACCGCGATGAACTGCTCGCGCAACTCGACGACTATTTGGTGCCCCGGTTGAGGGAGCCCGAAGCGCCGTTGCTCGCCGTCGTGGGGGGATCCACCGGGGCCGGGAAGTCGACACTCGTCAATTCTCTCGTGGGGCGGCGCGTCAGCGAGGCGGGGGTGCTGCGGCCCACGACGCGCACTCCGGTGCTGGTGTGCCACCCGGAGGACCATCACTGGTTCAGCGGCATGCGGGTACTGCCCCACCTCAGGCGCGCGTGGAGGCCCCAAAAGGACGCCGGGGACCGCGCGTCTGTGCCGGGAGACGACGGTGCGCGCGTGCTGCGTATCGAGACCGCCGACACCCTCCCGCGCGGGCTCGCACTGCTCGACGCGCCCGACGTCGACTCCCTGCTGGCGGACAACCGAGTCCTCGCCGCCGAGCTGATCTGCGCGGCCGACATCTGGGTCATGGTCACCACGGCCGCACGGTACGCCGACGCCGTGCCGTGGCATCTGCTGCGTACCGCCAAGGAACATGACGCCACACTCGTCACCGTCCTCGACCGAGTGCCGCACCAGGTGGTGGCCGAGGTGTCGCGGCAGTACGGCGCCCTGCTCACCAAGGCGGGGCTCGGCGACCTACCCCGCTTCACCGTGCCCGAACTGCCCGAGTCCGCGTGGGGCGGGGGGCTGCTTCCGGGCACCGCCGTGGCGCCGTTGCGGAACTGGCTCATCCATCAGGTGCAGGAGCCCTGGGCCCGGCAGCAGGCGATGGCGCGTACGGCGTACGGGGTGCTCGACTCACTCAAGTCGCGGATGCCCGAGCTGGCCAGCGCCGCGGCCGCACAGTACGCCGCGGCGCTGCGGCTCACCGCGGCCGTCGACGGAGCGTACGACAGAGAGCACGCGCGCGTGCGGAGTCGTTTGCAGGCCGGGGCGGTGCTCGCCGGAGGCGCGCTGAAGCGGTGGCGCAGCTACCCGCTGGACTGCACCGCCGGCGAACTGCTCGACGCGCTCGTCGAGAGCCTGGCCGCACTGCTGCTGTGCGCCGTCACCGCCGCCGACGAGCGCGTCGACGAGGCCTGGCGGCGCGAACCGGCCGCACGCGCGCCGGCCCTGGTGGACCGGGATCCGACGCCGGAGGGGCCCGAAGCCCGGATCGGGATGGCCGTACGACGCTGGCGGCGGGTCCTCGAGGAGCACGCCGAGGACGAGGTACGCCGCCTCGACAAGAGCCTGGCGCCGGACGCCGAGGTGGTGGCCGCGCTGGTCGCCACAGCTCTCCTGGGCGGCCGCCGGGCGCGGTCCGCGGGAGAAGGCCTAGCCGAGCGGATCGGCGCGCAGGGCGCCCTACGGCTGCGCGACCGGGCCGGCCGACTGCTCACCGAGTACCTCGACCAGGCGCTGCGCACCGAACGGAACCGTCGGCTCGCCCCGCTCGAAGCCCTCGACGTACACCCGGAACCCCAGGCCGAACTCATCGCCGCGCTGTCCGTACTGCAGAAGGAGAGGTGACTGCGGTGACTGCCGTCACGGATCGCAGAGATCACTCAGACCACGGCGGAGACGACGAGGGACGCGGAGCCGCTGAGCACACGCGCGGGGAGGACGACTCTGTGGCCCTCCGCAAGGCAAGGGCCGCTCGGCGGGCCCCGCGGGGGAACGCTCGCACCGAGGACGCTGCCGACGGGCACGCGTGCGCGACGGGCGGGGAGGGCGGAGAGGAGGCCGATGACTTCGCTGCCGCGGATTCCGAGGGAGGCTGGGACGACGGGTTGATCGCGAGGCGCGTGGCCGCCACGGCCGAGCAACAGGCCCTGCCGGAGAGGACCGAGGACGCCGGGCCGCCGGCCGTGACGCCTCTCGCGTACGACGGGCCGCTGCGGTCCCGTCTCGACGCGCTGCGTGAACTGGTGGGGCTGTCCCGGACCCGACTCGACAGCCGGACGCTCGCCGAGGCGGGACGGGTCCTCGACGAGGCGGCGGCGCGGCGCAGGCTCTCCGGCCAGCACACCGTCGTCGCGATCGCCGGGGCCACCGGCAGCGGCAAATCCCAGCTCTTCAACGCGCTCGCCGGAGTGGCCATTTCGGAGACCGGAGTACGCAGACCGACCACCGCCGCGCCCATCGCGTGCAGCTGGAGCGACGGCGCGGCCACACTCATCGACCGGCTCGGCATCCCGGGGCGGTTGCGGCGACGCCCGCTGCAGAGCCCGGAGTCCGAGGCGCAGCTACGGGGGCTTGTCCTGGTCGACCTGCCCGACCACGACTCCGCGGCCGTCCAGCACCGCGAGCAAGTGGACCGCGTCCTGGCGCTCGTCGACGCCGTCATCTGGGTCGTCGACCCGGAGAAGTACGCAGACGCCGTGCTGCACGAGCGCTACCTGCGGCCCATGGCGGGACACGCGGAAGTCCTCTTCGTCGTCCTCAATCAGGTCGACCGGCTGCCCCCAGAGGCCGCCGACCAGGTCCTCGACGACCTCCGACGGCTGCTCGACGAGGACGGGATCGCGCTTGGCGAGTACGGCGAACCCGGCGCGACCGTGCTCGCGCTGTCCGCCCTCACCGGGGACGGCGTCGCTGAACTGCGCGAGGCGGTCGGCCACTTCGTGGCTGAGCGGGGAGCCGCGGCACGCCGGATCTCCGCAGACCTGGATGCGGCGGCGGCGCGGCTGTGGCCCATCTACGTGACGGGGCGGCGGACCGGGCTCAGCGAGGAGACGCGGGACGAGTTCGCCGACCGGCTCGCGGACGCGGTGGGCGCCACGGCCGCGGGCGAGGCCGCCGAGCGCGCGTGGCTTCGCAACGCCAACCGCGCATGCGGCACGCCCTGGTTGCGGCTGTGGCGCTGGTGCCAGGACCGGTACGACCTGCCGATGGGCCGCCTCGCCGCACGGTCGTACGCCGACGAGGAGGCCACGGCGCGCCAGCGCGTCGAGCAGGCGGTGCGTACGGTGGCCGAACAGGCGGCCGGCGGTCTGCCCACCCCCTGGGCGCAGGCCGTGCGGGAGGCGGCCGCACGAGGGGCGCAGGGGCTGTCCGAGGCGCTGGACGAGCTGGCGGTACGGGCCGGGAATCCCGCCGGGCGGCCGCCGCGACCCGGCTGGTGGCCGGCCGCCGTACTGGTGCAGGCATCCATGACGCTCGTCCAGGTCATCGGTGGGCTTTGGCTGTTGGCGCAGGTCATCGGCTTCATGTCACCGAATCTCGGAGTGCCGGTGCTGCTGATGGCGATCGGCATCGTCGGGGGTCCGGGTGTCGAGTGGGCCTGCAGGGCGGCGGCGCGCGGGCCGGCGCGGCGGTACGGGCAGGAGGCGGAACGACGATTGCGGGAGGCGGCAGCCGGGTGCGGTCGGGCGCGGGTGCTGGATCCGGTGGCGGCGGAGTTGTTGCGGTACCGGGAGGTACGGGAGCAGTACGCGCGGGTTACGGGGGTCGGGACTTCGGTGGGGTGAGGGGCGGCCGAGCCGGGCCGGGCCCGCTTCGGTGAGGCTCGGCGCCTCGATCGGGTTACGGAATTGTCCACAACTGGCCGGTTACCCACAGGGCTCAGCGGGCTCGGGCCGACGGAGGCAGTCTGAGAACGCGGCGATCAAGCGCGGTCGTCGTGACAGATGCAGTCGTGCGGGACGGGCCCGTAGGCATGTGGCACGGAGGGGTTCGGGATGAACGAGACGATCGTGAGTGTGGTGGGCAACGTCGCCAGGCAGCCGGTGTACCGGGAGACGGCGGCGGGAGCGTCGGCGAGGTTTCGGCTGGCGGTGACGCAGCGGTACTGGGACCGCGAGAAGAACACGTGGACGGACGGGCACACCAATTTCTTCACGGTGTGGGCCAAGCGGGCACTCGCGACGAACGTGCAGGCGTCCCTGACGCTCGGCGATCCGGTCGTCGTCCAGGGCAGGTTGAAGGTCCGCACCGAGCAGCGGAACGGACAGGCATGGACGTACGCGGACATCGACGCGTCCGCGATCGGCCACGATCTGGCGCGCGGCACCTCGGCGTTCCGGCGGACGTACAAGGGGGAGACAACGCCGGCTACGACATCCCGGCCGGAGCCCACCTGGGAGACCGAGCTGGCAGCCGGGTCGGATGCGGTTGCCCGACAACGCCCGGAGCCAGCATTGGTGACATAGCGTCAGCAACTGGACCAGTCGAACGCTCGTCAGGTCGTCGGGTCATGGTCGTCACGTCGGCAGGGCAGTCGAAGTGTGGCTTATCGACGAATGCGTTCCGAACGATCCCCATGGATTTGTCGATAAGCCCAGCTCGCACGCGGTCTTGGCGATAACGATTCCGAGTCGGATCGGTTGTTGGAAGGCCTGACCGGGGAGTGCGGTGCGCCCCGTCCTTAGGATGCCGGGAATAGCTCTCGGGGCTTCTGATTCTGCTGGTGGGACCGAAACCCCCCAGGTCACATGGGTCCTGCTCGAAGGGGAATTCTGTGCTTTCTTCGTTCTCTGCGCTGTCCATACGTGGGCGGGGGACTGCCCGCCTTGCCGTGGCGGCGCTGATGTCCGGACTCGTCGTGGTGAGCGCGATGACCACCGCGGGTACGGCCGCCGCCGACGAGATCCCGCAAAGCCACGGCGGCGCGACCGCCACCATAGGTGCACTGAAGACGTCCGGGCCCGCTGTCATCCACGACAACGGCGAGGACAAGCAGGTGCCCGCGGGGCTCTTCGAGATGTCCGTCGACAACGGCGGCACCCTGCAGACCTACTGCATCGACATACACAATCCGACGCAGAAGGACGCCAGGTACCAGGAGACGCCCTGGAGCGGTACGTCGCTGAGCGACAACCCGGACGCGGGCAAGATCCGCTGGATCCTGCAGAATTCGTACCCGCAGGTGAACGACCTCGCGGCACTGGCCGAGAAGGCAGGCACCAGCGGCCTCACCGAGCAGGACGCGGCCGCCGGCACGCAGGTGGCGATCTGGCGGTACTCGGACGGCGCGGATGTGGACGCGGTGAACCCGCGGGCGGAGAAGCTCGCCGACTACCTGCAGAAGAGCGCGCGGTCCGTGACGGAGCCCGAGGCCTCGCTGACCCTGGATCCGCCCGCGGTCTCCGGGCACGCCGGCGAGAAGCTCGGTCCCGTAACGGTGCACACCAACGCGGACAGCGTACGGGTGACGCCACCCGCCGACGTCGCGAGCGGGGTGCAGGTCGTCGACAAGGACGGCAAGGTCATCACGTCCGCGGCCGACGGCAGCCGACTGTTCTTCGACGTGCCCGAGAAGGCCGCGAAGGGCTCGGTCGCCCTCACCGTGCAGGCCTCGACGACCGTGCCGGTCGGCCGGGCCTTCGCCTCCGAGACCAGGAGTCAGACCCAGATCCTTGCGGGCTCCAGCGCGTCGACGGTCTCCGCGACGGCGACCGCGACCTGGGCCACGAATGGTGCGATACCCGCGCTGTCGGCCGAGAAGAACTGCGCCAAGGGCGCTGTCGACATCAAGGCGGCCAACGAGGGTGACGAGCCGTTCGCCTTCACGTTGATGGGGATCGAGCACACCATCAAGGCAGGCGCGTCACAGACGGTGACGGTCCCGCTGCAGGAGGACCAGCCGTACGACTTCACGATCAAGGGGCCGAACGGCTACGAGAACCAGTTCAAGGGCGTGCTCGACTGCAGGACGCAGAGCACCGCCGACGGAAAGACCACGCAGACGCTGAACAAGCCGAGCCCGGCCTCCGCGGGCGGCACCGCCACCAAAGGCGTCGATCTTGCCGAGACCGGCAGCTCCAACGCCACCCCGGTGATAGCCGGGATCGCCCTCGCCCTGCTCGTGATCGGCGGCGCAGCGGTGTTCCTGGTCCGCAAGAAGAAGACGCCGTCGCAGGACTGAAGCGGGCAGGACTGAAGCTGACCCGGCTGAAGATACAGACTGCACGGTGACAACGGGACAGTGAGTGACCGCTTGCTGATTCCCCGCGCCGCGGCCCCGGCCCTGCCCCTTCGGCAGTCCGGGGCCGCTGCCGTCGCCCTACGTCGTCGCCGGGCGCCCCGGCCTCCGGCCGCATCGGTCGAGGTCACGAGCCCTCAACCGAACGAGTTTCCTTCCAGGGGTGGCCGTCAGGCAAGATGGGATGTATCTGCCCACTGCCGATTTCAAGCGTCCGGACGGTTTCTCTTGGCTGAGTTCATTTACACCATGCGCAAGGCGCGCAAAGCGCACGGCGACAAGGTGATTCTCGACGACGTCACCCTGAGCTTCCTCCCGGGAGCGAAGATCGGCGTTCTCGGGCCGAACGGTGCCGGTAAGTCGACCGTCCTCAAGATCATGGCTGGTCTTGAGCAGCCGTCGAACGGTGACGCGTTCCTGTCGCCCGGTTACAGCGTCGGCATCCTGCTGCAGGAGCCCCCGCTGAACGAGGAGAAGAACGTCCTGGAGAACGTCCAGGAGGGTGTCGCCTCGGTCAAGGGCAAGCTCGACCGGTTCAACGAGATCGCCGAGCAGATGGCCACCGACTACTCCGACGCGCTCCTCGAGGAAATGGGCAAGCTCCAGGAGGAGCTCGACCACGCCAACGCGTGGGACCTCGACGCCCAGCTCGAGCAGGCCATGGACGCCCTGGGCTGCCCGCCCGGCGACTGGCCCGTCACCAACCTCTCCGGTGGTGAGAAGCGCCGCGTCGCACTCTGCAAGCTGCTGCTCGAGCAGCCCGACCTGCTGCTGCTCGACGAGCCCACCAACCACCTCGACGCCGAGTCCGTGCAGTGGCTGGAGCAGCACCTCGCGAAGTACGCCGGCACTGTCGTCGCCGTGACCCACGACCGGTACTTCCTGGACAACGTCGCTGGGTGGATCCTGGAGCTCGACCGGGGCCGGGCCATCGGCTACGAGGGCAACTACTCCACGTACCTGGAGACCAAGCAGACCCGTCTCAAGGTCGAGGGCCAGCGGGACGCCAAGCGAGCCAAGCGTCTGAAGGAAGAACTCGAGTGGGTCCGCTCCAACGCCAAGGGGCGGCAGACCAAGTCCAAGGCGCGTCTCGCTCGCTACGAGGAGATGGCCGCCGAGGCCGAGAAGATGCGGAAGCTGGACTTCGAGGAGATCCAGATCCCGCCGGGCCCCCGCCTGGGCAACGTGGTCGTCGAGATCAACAAGCTCAACAAGGCCTTCGGTGAGAAGGTCCTCATCGATGACCTCTCCTTCACGCTGCCGCGTAACGGGATCGTCGGCGTCATCGGCCCGAACGGTGCCGGCAAGACCACGCTCTTCAAGATGATCCAGGGGCTGGAGACCCCGGACGCCGGTGAGATCAAGGTCGGCGAGACCGTCAAGATCTCGTACGTCGACCAGAGCCGCGAGAACATCGACCCCAAGAAGACGCTGTGGGCCGTAGTCTCGGACGAGCTGGACTACATCAATGTCGGGCAGGTCGAGATGCCGTCCCGGGCGTATGTCTCCGCTTTCGGCTTCAAGGGCCCGGACCAGCAGAAGCCGGCCGGCGTGCTCTCCGGCGGTGAGCGCAACCGGCTGAACCTCGCGCTCACCCTCAAGCAGGGCGGCAACCTGCTGCTCCTCGACGAGCCGACCAACGACCTGGACGTCGAGACGCTGTCGTCGTTGGAGAACGCGCTGCTGGAGTTCCCGGGCTGCGCCGTGGTCGTCTCCCACGACCGCTGGTTCCTGGACCGGGTGGCGACGCACATCCTCGCGTACGAGGGCGACTCCAAGTGGTTCTGGTTCGAGGGCAACTACGAGTCGTACGAGAAGAACAAGATCGAGCGGCTCGGCCCGGACGCCGCCCGCCCGCACCGCGCCACCTACAAGAAGCTGACCCGGGGCTGATCTTGCGGCACATCTACCGCTGCCCGCTGCGCTGGGCGGACATGGACGCGTAC
>CAMLJW010000083.1 GCA_946480485.1 uncultured Streptomyces sp.
AGGACCAGCGTGCACAGCGTGATGCCCAGCTGCGCGGCCGCCATCAGGGCGGACACGTGCTCCAGCCCCCACAGCACGCTGCGCGCCCGCCCATCGCCCTCTTCCGCATGGGGCTCGATCTGGCTTCGGCGCACGGAGATCAGTGCGAACTCGGCGCCGACGAAGAAGGCGTTCACGACGAGCGTCGCCAGACCGATCAGCAGTTGTACGGCGGTCATCGCGCTTCCTCCTGCTCGGCGAGCGGCGCGTGCAGCAGCACACGTGCGGCCCGGTGTCCCGAGGCTTGCGTCACGTCGAGGCGCCAGCCGACGACCTCGACGGTGTCACCGACGGCGGGAATGCGGCCGAGCTCGGACGCGACAAGCCCCGCCAGCGTCTCGTAAGGCCCCTCGGGCACCCGCAGTCCGACCCGTGCGAGCTGGTCGGCGCGGGCCCCGCCGTCGGCCTCGTACAGCGCCCGGCCGTCGTCGTCCTTGCCGGCCGCGGCCAGGTCGGGCGTCTCCTGCGGGTCGTGCTCGTCCCGCACCTCGCCGACGACCTCCTCGACGATGTCCTCCAGGGTGGCGACCCCGGCGGTGCCGCCGTACTCGTCGATGACGACGGCCATCGTGCGTTTGCCGGACAGCCGGTCCAGGAGCCGGTCGACGGTCAGTGTCTCCGGTACGAGGAGGGCTTCGCGCATCAGCCCCGAGACCGGGAGACGGGCCCGCCGCTCGGCGGGTACGGCCAGCACGTCCTTGATGTGTGCGACGCCCACGACCGAGTCGAGGTTGCCGCGGTAGACCGGGAACCTGGACAGCCCCGTCGCCCGCGTCGCGTTCGCCACGTCCTCGCAGGTCGCCTGGGCGTCGAGGGCCATGACCCGCACCCGCGGCGTCATCACGTTCTCCGCGGTGAGGTCCGCGAGGTTCAGCGTGCGAACGAACAGCTCGGCGGTGTCGGGCTCCAGGGCACCCTGCTTCGCGGAGTGCCGGGCGAGGGCGACGAGCTCCTGCGGTCCGCGGGCCGAGGCCAGCTCCTCGGAGGGCTCGATGCCGAAGCGGCGCACAACACGGTTCGCGGTGTTGTTGAGGTGGGCGATGAAGGGGCGGAACAGCGCAGTGAACCAGCGCTGCGGCGTCGCCACCCGCTTCGCCACGGCGAGCGGCGAGGAAATCGCCCAGTTCTTGGGCACGAGTTCGCCGACGACCATCAGGAGGACCGTCGACAGACCCGTACCGATGACCAGCGCGACGGACGAGGCCGCCGAGGTCGGCATGCCGACCGCCTTCAGCGGACCCGCGATCAGCCTGGCGATGGACGGCTCCGCGAGCATACCGACGATCAGATTGGTGACGGTGATGCCGAGCTGCGCACCGGACAGCTGGAAGGTGAGATTCCGTACTGCCTTGAGGGCGCCCGAAGCACCCACCTCGCCGCGCTCGGCGGCCCGCTCCAGCTCACTGCGCTCGACGGTGGTCAGTGAGAACTCCGCCGCCACGAACGCGCCACAGGCCAGTGAGAGCAGAACGGCCACCCCGAGGAGCAGCACTTCCATCAGCATCGGGTCACCCCCGTCCATGGTCGGCCGGGGACGGCAGGACCGCACGATGCCGTCGCGGCGTGACACTGTGCTGCTGGGGACTGGGAGGCTCGCCCATGGGCGGACGCTCACACCTTTCCTGAGGTAGGTGAGGACTTGATCCCCTCATAGTAAAGGGTCGGCAAAACCGCGTGCTCCGGTCATGTGTCGAGCGGCTTCAACCACCGATGCCAGCGCTCCTCGGGCGCGTACCCGGCCGCTCGCCACGCATGTTGCCCGGTCTCGTTCCGCTGCAACGCCATGCCGTCGGCACGGCGTCCGCCCAGGCGTACGAACCGTTCCTCGACCGCGGCGAGGAACGCCGAACCGATGCCCCGCCGCCGCTGCGCCGGCGAACGGGTCCGCCGCGAGGGACTCCCGTGTCGGCCGGCGCGCAGGGTGGCTTCGTGTGTGCGGACCTGTGGCCATGGCTGCTCCGAAAAAGTACCCCAAGACCGCGGAGTCAGGGCAGATTCGCGGCTGTCAGGCGACCTGGATCTGTCGGCTGCTGGAGGCTGACTGTGATCCGTGTGCGAACCTCAGACAGATCAGCGCAGTTTGCTCTCCGCGATCGAGACCACGTTGGCGAGCAGCATCGCGCGGGTCATCGGACCCACACCACCCGGGTTCGGTGAGACCCAGCCGGCCACGTCCCAGACGTCCCGGGCGACATCGCCGGTGACCTTGCCGTCCACGCGAGAGACACCCACGTCGAGTACGGCAGAACCCGGCTTCACCATGTCGCCGGTGATGACGCCCGGCACGCCGGCAGCAGCCACCACGATGTCCGCCCTGCGTACGTGCGCGGCCAGGTCGATTGTGCCCGTGTGGCACAGCGTGACGGTGGCGTTCTCCGAACGACGGGTGAGCAGCAGGCCGAGCGGGCGACCGACGGTCACACCGCGCCCGACCACGACCACCTCCGCGCCCGCGATCGGGACGTCGTGGCGACGGAGCAGTTCGACGATGCCGTACGGCGTGCACGGCAGTGGCGCCTCGGTACCGAGGACGAGCCAGCCAAGGTTCGTCGGGTGCAGGCCGTCGGCGTCCTTGGCGGGATCGACAAGGCCCAGCACGCGATTCTCGTCGCGACCGCGCGGAAGCGGGAGCTGCACGATGTAGCCGGTGCACGCCGGGTTCTCGTTGAGAGCGCCGACGGCGTCCTCGATCGCCTCCTGAGAGGCGGTCTCGGGCAGATCGACGCGGATCGACTTGATGCCGACCTCGGCGCAGTCTTTGTGTTTGCCGTTGACGTACCACCGCGAGCCCGGGTCGTCACCGACCAGCACAGTGCCGAGACCCGGCACGATCCCCCTCTCGAGCAGTGCCGCGATGCGGACCTTGAGCTCGTCCTTGATCGCCGCAGCGGTGGCGATGCCATCCAGTTTCTGTGCAGTCATCACTTGCATCCTTCATCCCGGGGAGTTGGGGTGGCACGCCGTATGTGCCGCTCGGCTGCCTGAGCAGTGGGACGGCAGGGGGCAGGCGCCGAGTCAGGGCGACCGACGTGGGCCCGCACGGAAGAGACTCCGCCGTAGCACGTGTCGGTGCCATCGCGATGTCGTCGCCCGGTCTCCGCTCTGCGCCCACTTCGTCAGCCTGCCGCCGATTCGAATCGCACGATGACGCCTTTCGAAGTTGGGGTATTGCTGACCTCGGCTACGCTGTCGAGCGGAACCAGTACGTTCGTCTCCGGGTAGTACGCTGCGGCCGATCCGCGCGAGGCCGGGTATGCAACCAAGCGGAAACCCTCCGCCCGCCGCTCGACACCGTCGTGCCATACGCTCACGATGTCGACCACGTCGCCCTCGGCGAACCCAAGCTCCGCGATATCGACTGGGTGGACCATGACGATCCTGCGAGCGCTGTGGATGCCCCGGTAGCGGTCGTCCATGGCGTACGGGATCGTGTTCCACTGATCGTGTGATCGCAGGGACTGCAGCACCAAGTGGCCCGGCGGGGCCTGCATCCAGGTCAGCTCATTGCGTGTGAATACGGCCCTACCCGATGGAGTCGGGTAGACCCCCGAGTTGACCGGGTTGGGCAATGTGAAGCCACCTGGCTTCCTGATCCGCTCATTGAAGTCATCGAATCCCGGTACCACGCGGGCGATCCGGTCGCGGATCAGGTCGTAGTCCTGCTCGAAAAGGGCCCACGGGACAGTCGACCGCTGACCCAGGGTTCGCTGCGCCAGCCGAGCGATGATCGCCACCTCGCTGAGCAGTTGGGGGGATGCGGGCTCCAGCTTGCCGCGGGAAGCGTGGACTGCGCTCATGGAGTCCTCGACCGTGACGAACTGCTCGCCCGTGGCCTGGATGTCGCGGTCACTGCGACCTAGAGTCGGCAGGATCAGCGCGGTCTCGCCCGTGACGGTGTGCGACCGGTTGAGCTTCGTCGACACCTGCACGGTCAGGCTGCAATTACGCAGCGCCGCCTCTGTCATGTCGCTGTCCGACATCGCACGCACGAAGTTGCCGGCCACGCCGACGAATACCCGCGCCTTTCCGTCACGCATCGCTCGAACCGCGTTGACGGAATCGAAGCCGTGCTTGCGGGGAGGAGCGAAGCCGAACTCCGTCGCCAGCCTGTCAAGGAACGCGTCGGGCATCCGCTCCCAGATGCCCATCGTTCGGTCGCCCTGGACGTTCGAGTGGCCGCGGACGGGGCAGACGCCGGCGCCGGGCTTGCCGATGTTGCCGCGCAGCATCAGGAAGTTGACAACCTCGCGGATGGTCGGGACACCGTGCTTCTGCTGGGTCAGCCCCATCGCCCAGCACACGATGACCGAGCCGCTCGCCAGTACGCTCTCGTGCACTCTCTCGATCTCGTCACGGGTGAGCCCGGTCGCCTCGAGCACGTCCTCCCACGTCACCATCCGGGAGTAATCGGCGAAGGCGTCAAAGCCGGTCGTGTAGCGCTCAATGTACTCCAGGTCGAGCACGCCCCCGCTCGAGGCGGCTTCCGCCTCGAGCAGGAGCCGGTTGAGCATCTGGAACAGGGCTAGGTCGCCACCCGGTCGGATGTGGAGGAACTGGTCGGTGATCTTCGTGCCCCGACCGACTATCCCAGCGGGGCGCTGCGGGTTCTTGAACCTCATCAGCCCGGCCTCAGGGAGGGTGTTGACGGCGATCACGCGACCGCCGTTGCGCTTGGTCACTTCGAGAGCGGAGAGCATGCGCGGATGGTTGGTGCCGGGGTTCTGGCCAACCACGAACACGAGGTCGGCGTTGTAGATGTCCTCGAGTTGGACGCTGCCCTTGCCGATACCGAGCGTCTCCCCGAGCGCGGCGCCGCTCGACTCGTGGCACATGTTGGAGCAGTCCGGCAGGTTGTTCGTGCCAAAGGCTCGCGCGAAGAGCTGCAGCAGGAACGCGGCCTCGTTGTTGAGGCGCCCCGACACATAGAAGAGCGCCTCGTCGGGCGAGTCCAGCCCGTTGAGCTCGTCCGCCATCAGTGTGAAGGCATCGTCCCAGGCGATCGGCTTGTAGTGGGTCGCGCCGGGGCGCTTGACCATTGGCTCAGTGAGCCGGCCCTGCTGGTTGAGCCAGTAGTCCGACATGCCGTTGAGCTCGTCGACGGAGTACCGTGCGAAGAAGTCACCGGTGATCCTGCGACTGGTCGCCTCGTCGTTAATGTGCTTGGCGCCGTTCTCGCAGTACTCGTTCATGTGCCGGTGGTCGGGCTCCGGCCACGCACACCCCGGACAGTCGATACCGCCGGCCTGGTTCAGGTTCAGCAATGTCAGCGCGGTGCGCTTCATCGAGGTCTGTCCCAGCGAGTACTCAATCGCCTTGCGCACCGCAGGCACGCCTGCGGCACATGTTTTCGGCGGCGTCACGTTCAAGCACTCGACGGGTTCATCAGTCTCTTGCCAGCCTTCGCGCGACCTCTTCAACTCGTGCCCTCCATGTCACACTGGCGTCGAACAACGTTCACCGGGGAAGCAGTCAGCTCTCGGCCGACACTTCCCGAGAGCTGACGCCGCGTCGCCTCATCCACGATCAGTGAATCGCGGACCGATCTCGGACTCATGGCGGAGCGGCCAGGACCGCTCCGCCATGAGCATGCTGCGGGAACAACCCCGACGGCCCGCGAACGGATCAATCGGAGCAGCGCCTACTCACGGCCACCTCAGAAAACGACCGTGGTATTGCCGTGTCGAAGCACACGGTCCTCGCAGTGCCAGCCGACCGCCCGCGCAAGGACAGTCCGCTCCACGTCGGCGCCAAGCCGCGTCAGCGCAGCAACATCATGGCGATGGCTCACGCGGTTGACGTCCTGTTCGATGATGGGCCCTTCGTCGAGCTCCTCGGTGACGTAGTGGGCGGTCGCTCCGATGATCTTGACACCGCGTTCCCGCGCCCGCCCGTATGGCCCGGCACCGGCAAACGCCGGCAGGAAGGAGTGGTGGATGTTGATCACGGGGACGCCGACCTGCCGCAAGAAGTCGCCCGACAGGATCTGCATGTAGCGGGCGAGCACGACCAGGTCGCACTTGCCGTCGAGGACCTCGAGCAGTTGTCGCTCCGCTTCCGGCTTGCCGCTCTTGGCCACCGGGATGTGATGGAACGGAAGCCCAAGCGCCTCGACGGCCGCGCGGTGGTCCGCGTGGTTGGAGGCGACCAGCACGACCTCCGCTTCCAGCTCGTTGCGTCGCCACCGATACAGGAGATCCTGAAGGCAGTGGTCTGCCCTGGACACCAAGATCGCCACTCGCTTGGGACGGGCCGGGTTCCCGAACCGCCAAGTCATGCCGAATCGCTCAGCGACCACGCCGAAGCGCTCCGCAAGGCCTTCGATTACTTCGTCGATCCCGGCAAACTCCATGCGGAGGTAGAAGGTGCCGTCGAACGGGTCGGACGAGTATTGATCTGACTGGATGATGTTGGCCCCAGCGTCGTGCAAGAACCGTGAGACTGCGGAGACGATCCCGGGCTGATCCGGACACGAGGCGACGAGCCGACGCCTCGAAAGTGCTTTCGGATTCGTCCCGGCCGGGGCCTCCAGGAGTGTTCTGGTCGAGTTCACGAGCGAGGCCTCTTTTTCTCGGGGTCGTAGGCGGGGTGGCTTTTGTGGACGACAGCGCCCAACAGGGAACCTCCACAGGCGACGTCGAGCCGCGTCCCGGGCAGGGCGAGCGGAGCCTCGACGATCGCCAGGGCGATGGGGCCGGCGTACGGGCTGATCGTCGGGCTCGTGAGTGTGCCTACCGGCTCGCCCTCCCGTGTCAGCGCTGCTCCGTACTCGGGCAGCTCCTCACTGTCCAGCTTGAGCGTGGTCAGCCGGTAACGCCGCGGTTCCGGCTCGAGAGCGGCGAGCACGTCTCTTCCAAGGAAGTCTCGACGAAGGTCGATGAGATGGTCGAACGAGACGTCGTACGGGGTGTACGTGTGCTCCGGATAGTCGGTGTCCGTCACGATGATGCCGGACTCGATCCGCACCGACTCGATCGCCGTAAGTCCGTAGGGACGGGCGTCGGTCTCGCGCAGGAGTCCCCGAAGGAGATCCGGCGCGACATCCGGCCGGCAGAACAGCTCGTAGCCGAGCTCGCCGGAGACACCTGTGCGTGAGAGCCACACCGGAACGCCCGCGACGGTTACCTGCTCGGGATAGAAGCGGAACCACCCCAGCCGAGTGAGGTCGGCGTCCGTGATGGACGCAAGCGCCTCGCGCGATCCCGGTCCCTGGAAGAAGAGGTGCGGCAGATCCTCAGTGATGTACTCGATCTGAACGTCCAGGTCGCTGGTCGCATTCGCAAAGTGCTCGGCGCGTGTGTTCTTGTTGGTCATCACCCAGAGGTGATCGCTGGCGAGCTTGAACACCGTGCCATCGTCGATCATTCGGCCGTCGGCGTCACAGAAGGCGCCGTAGCGCACCTGCCCAACTGCTGCACCGATGATGTTGTTCGTATGCACGCGCTGTGCGGCCACCTCTGCATCGGGGCCGCGGAATTCCCATTTGTTGATCGGTGACGCGTCGAAGACCGCCACACTCTCCCGCTGGGCGCGGTACTCCGCGTCGACATTACCGAAATGGTCGGGCCACAGCGAGCCGAACAGCTCAGTGAACTCAGCGCCTAGTTCCGTCGTGACATCGTGGAACGGCGTCTTACGCGCCGCGGACTGGCTCGTCTCCATGAGCCTTCCTTTCTGTAACAGTCAAGCCTGGTGACCTTCACGCCCCCGCACGTCGGCCGCACTCGTCTGACTAAAATGAGGCGGTGCCCTTGCGGCTCCCTGGCAGCGTGACCAGCCAGAGCGGCCTCGAAGAGCGAATGCATCGTGCCAACCCCGGATTCGGGAAGGCGTGACGCTACTTCTCTGGTTTTCGCTTCTTCTTCTGCTGCTTTTTCTTCTGCTTCACGACGGCCGCGGGGGAAGCGACCAGTAGAAGCGGGTGAAGTCGTTGTCGGCGCGCATCGGCTGGCCAGCCCGCTCGACGCGGTCGAAACGCCGGGCGGCCGGTGTGGACCGCTTCCGTTTCCGCCCGCGAGATGAGCTGGTCGGCGCAGCTGTGGGTGCCCAGTCCGAAACTCAGGTTCCGGCTTTCCTCCGGTGAGCGCGTGTAGTCGAACGCATCGGGCTCATGGAACACATCCGGATCACGGTTCGCTGCCGGCGCAGTGCGGTGTGCTGCGGCGGATCGACTCCGAGCATGGTGCCGCTCACGTACTACCACGGCCCCTGGGTCGCCCGGGCCGCCTCGGCGCTCATGATCGGGCGCCTTGCGTACCGCACGATGTCCTCGTACCGGCTGACGACGTTCGTACCGCCGAACTCGTACACCGGGTGGTGCTGCTGAAGCTTGCGGACCACGGATACGGGTCTGCCCGGAACTGCGGATCGCTCCATGCAAGGTACGTGTCCTCGCTCGACAAGCTCATGGCTCGCCTCCTCGGGTAGCGCCGACATCAGCGGAGCGTCGGCAACGGGGTTGGGCGCCGCTGACGACGACCCAATGGCTAACTATCGGTAGTTAGCAAAATGGACCACGTTCTCACCGCGGACATCAAGCCCGGGGTGGGCGAGTGTGAGCCATGTCATACCGAAGTCCTACCTTGGACGGCGGAAGGCGGGCGGAGTGGCCGCATATGGAGTCATGGAGCCTTGACGGTCCTGCTGACTAATACTCAGGGGGTTGTGTCCCGTAAGTGCTGGTCATGGATGAGATGATCTTGGTGTGGCTGGTGTGATTACAGCGTCTGAGCCGTTCTGGCCAGGACCGTTCACCGGGCCGCGCCCGCGCTGCTTCGGCAAGTTGGTGACCGCGCTGCGGCGCGAAGGTGCGGACCCGGTCGGCAAGGGCCGGCCGTGGGGCCTGCCGCTGGAGGATTGGGTCCTGCTGCTGGTCGCGGCGTACTGGCGCCCGAACCTGGCGCTGCGACAGCTCGCGCCGCTGTTCGGTATCTCCAAGTCGGCGGCCGACCGCATCATCGACCACCTCGGGTCGTCGTTGGCGCTCCAGCCCCGCAAGCGGTTCCGCAGGCGAGCACGTTGAGCTCGGTCGGCTGCTCACATCCGTCGGCGGAACTCCCGGTGCAGGGCGACACATGCTCAAGCTCCCCGATCACTCGTGTGCGATGGCCGCCAGCACGTTCATGCGCGCGGCGCGCAGGGCGGGCAGCAGCGCCGCGACGATGCCCACGACGGCCGATCCCACCACGACCGCGATGAGAGTGCCCCACGGGATCGCGAGCGCCTTCATGCCCTGCAGGGCCAGGACCTGCTGCACGCACACGCCCCATACGAGCCCCAGCGTGAGCCCGAGGACCGCCCCGAACACCGCGATCACCACCGACTCCAGACGGATCATCCGCCGCAACTGCCGCCGGGCGAGCCCGATCGCGCGCAGCAGCCCGATCTCGCGGGTGCGCTCCACGACCGAGAGGGCAAGGGTGTTGACGACGCCGAGCACCGCGATCACGATCGCGAGACCCAGCAGGGCGTAGACCAGGTAGAGCAGCACGGAGATCTGATTGCGGACCAGTTGCTTGTAGTCGGCCTGGTCGCGCACCTGCACCTGCGGATACGGGTCGACCGTCTCCTCCAGGCGCGAGCGCAGCGTGTCGGCGGAGGTGCCCGAGGCCGCGTTCACGTACAGCGCCGAGTCCTGTCCGCCGGGCACGTACCGTTCGATTGTCTCAAGGCCGAGGAACAGCCCGCCCTGCATGCCGAAGCCCTTGGCGGAGTCCTGGTCGGTGAGCGCGGCCACCGTGAGTTCGGCCTTCCGGCCGGCCGGGAAGTCGACGGGGATCCTGCTGCCGACGCGTACGTCGTGCTCCTTGGCGAAGCCGACGTCCATGGCGATGTTCCCGGCGGCGAGCGCGGCCCCCGTGTCGCCCTGTGCGTAGGTGACGTGGGCGACGTCGTCGAGCTTCGCGTCGTAGCCCGCCGCGGTCGTCTTGACGCGCTTGCCGTCCGGCAGCCGCACCGCGACCGGCGCGAACCGCTGACGTACGACGAGTCCCGCGCCGTCCGTGTCGCTCACCTTCTGAGTGACCTCCTCGGGGAACGGCAGGAAGTTGCTGTTCTGCATCACGAAGTCGGCGCCCAGGGTCTCGTCGATCTGCTGGTCGAAGGACTCGGTCATGGACGCGCTTGCCACGGACATCCCGCCGACCAGGGCGAGGCCGACCATCAGCGCCGCCGCGGTGGCACCCGTGCGGCGCGGATTGCGCAGCGCGTTGCGCTGGCTCATCCGGCCGACCGAGCCGAACAGCGCCGGGAACAGGCCGCCGAGGACACGGATCACGGGACGTACGAGCAGCGGCCCGGCGATCACCGTCGCGACCAGGGTCAGGACGACGCCGAGAAGCAGCAGGGAGGAGGCGGAGGCGGTCTTGGTGGCGGTGACGCACCCGACGAGTGCGGCGGCGCCGAGTGCCCCGACGATCAGTCCCACCACTGCGCGAACCCGCAACGGCTTTCCGACGCCGGCGATTTCGGCGTCCGCGAGCGCGGCCATCGGCGACACACCGGCCGCCCGCCGGGCCGGCAGATACGCCGCGACGAAGGTGACGCCGACCCCGACGACGTAAGCCGAGACAGGGGTCACCCACCCGATGACCATCTCGGTGGACTTGAGGTTCATGCCGAACACGCCCATGAGCTCGATCAACCCGAGGGCGAGACCGATCCCCGCGGCCAGGCCCAGGGTGGAGCCCACGAGACCCAGCAGGGTCGCCTCCGTGAGCACGGACCGGCGCACCTGCCGCCGGTCGGCGCCGAGGGCGCGCAACAGGCCCAGTTCACGGGTGCGTTGGGCGATCAGCATGGAGAAGGTGTTGACGATCAGGAAGACCCCGACCAGCACCGCGATACCGGCGAAGCCGAGCATCACGTACTTGATCACGTCCAGGAAGCCGCCGAGTCTGGAGGCTGCGGACTCGGCCTCCTCGTCGGCGGTCTCCAGGTCATAGGTGCCGGTGCCGAGTGCGGCGGCGATGCGCTGCTTGAGCGCGGCGTCGCTCACGCCGTCCTCCGCGTCCACCGCGATGCCGGTGGCGACGTCCGTCCGGCCCAGCAGCTCGGTCTGCGCGGTCGGGGTGTCCAGGAAGACCAGCGCCGCACCGGGGTTGGTGGTGGTGAACGTCGCGATGCCGACGATCTCCACCTTGAACGAGCCCGGCTGCGCGATCACGGTCAGGGTGTCACCGATGCGTACGTTCTTCTTGTCTGCCGTGTCCGCGTCGATCAGCGCCTCGCCGGGCCCCGTCGGCTCGTGGCCCGAGGTCAGCTTCACAGGGCTGCGATCCGTGACCTCCCAGCCGTTGGCGATGGTGGGCGCGCCCGTGGTCGGGCCCACCGACTCGTTCTCGCTGTCGACGACCGTAATGTTCTCGACGCCGACGTCCAGATGGGTGTCCGCGACCCCGTCGACCCGGGCGATGCGGTCCGCGAGGCTCGCGGGCACGGTCGCGGTGGCCCCGGAGGGCAGCCGTGAGTCGAGGTCGTCCCGCGGCGTCACCGTCACGTCGGCCGACGTCGACGCGAAGAGCCGGTCGAAGGTGCGGGTGACCGTGTCCGAGAAGATCAGGCTGCCCGCGACGAAAGCCACGGACAGGATGACGGCCAGTGCCGAGAGCACCAGCCGCCCTTTGTGCGCGAGGAAGCTCCGGAGTGTGGCCTTCAGCATGGGGGCCTCAGTCCTTGGCTACGTCGCCGGAGGTGCCATCACCTTGGAACGGCGCTGGGATCGGGTCGGACCTGAGGGTCTGGGGATGTCCGCCGGAAAAGAGGCGCATGCGCTCCAGCACGGCTTCGGCCGAGGGCCGCGCCATCTCGTCCACGATCCGCCCGTCCCCGAGGAAGAGCACCACATCGGAGTGGGCGGCCGCGCCCGGGTCGTGTGTGACCATGACGACGGTCTGACCGAGCTCGTCGACGGCCTCACGCAGAAAGCCGAGGACCTCGAGCCCGGCCCGGGAGTCGAGGTTGCCGGTCGGCTCGTCCGCGAAGATGAGCTCGGGGCGCGAGGCGAGCGCGCGGGCGCAGGCGACACGCTGCTGCTGCCCGCCGGACAGCTGCGCGGGCCGGTGCTTGAGACGGTCGCGCAGGCCCAGCGCGTCGATGACCTGGTCGAGCCACTTCTGGTCGGGCTTCTGCCCCGCGATGTCCATGGGCAGCGTGATGTTCTCGGCCGCGTTCAGTGTCGGGATCAGGTTGAACGACTGGAACATGAAGCCGATCCGGTCCCGGCGCAGCCGCGTCAGCTCGCGATCCTTGAGCCCGGTGATCTCGGTGTCGCCGAGCCACACCTGGCCGGCCGAGACGGTGTCGAGGCCCGCCAGGCAGTGCATCAGCGTCGACTTGCCGGAGCCCGAGGGACCCATGACCGCGGTGAAACGGCCCCGTGCGATGTCCACGTCGACCGAGTCGAGAGCGAGCACGGTCGTCTCGCCGGAGCCGTACGCCTTGGTCAGGCCACGGGCCCGGGCCGCGATGTCCCCGGCCTCGGTGCGACCGCGGGCGTGCTCCGCAGCAGGTGTGGACAAGGCGGCCTCCTATGTCGGACTTCGGTTCAGAAGCGAGCCTAATGTGATGCGAGGCATACTCGGTAGCCCTCCGAAGTCCCTGCAGGTCGCCGCCGCTGGTCGGTCTCCGTGCGGGGTGAGTCCCTCCCTCGCAGTCCGAGGCAAGGCGGCCCGTCCGCCCGACACGGACGTCGCAACGCCGGCGGCCCTACGTCGGGGCCTGCTCGGCCGTGAACGTGTCCGCGTTCCACGTCCCACCCAGCGGCGGCGCGAGCCAGCTCGGTGCGGCGGTCCGGAAGGCGGCGGGCCGCAGCCGCCCCGCCCCTTCAGGAACTGCCCCCAGCAGCGATGCCCCCGTCACCTCCGGCAGGTCGGTGACGTTGCAACGCGAGGCAAGGTCGGGGTCGTTGGGCCAGCTGCCCAGAACGACGCCGAGCACGTCGAGTCGGCGGGCCCGTAGTTCGCGGGCCGTCAGTTCCGTCGTGTTGAGGGTGCCCAGCCCGGCCGATGCGACCACCAGTACCGGCGCGCCCAGCAGGTGTGCCGCGTCCGCCAGTGTGCCGCCCTCGTCGTCGAAACGTACGAGCAGTCCGCCCGCCCCCTCGACCAGCACGAGATCGTGCTCGGCGGCCAACTTGCCCGCCGCCTCCGCGACCTCGTACGGCCGTACCGGCGCGAGCCCGGCCCGGCGTGCCGCCGTGGCGGGTGCCAACGGCTCGGGGCAGCGGACGATCTCCACCGCGGTCACCGTACCCGCGAGCCGGGCCACCTCGGCCGCGTCGCCGCGCTCGCCCGGCAGGACACCGGTCTGCGCGGGCTTGAGCACGGCCACGGAGCGCCCGGCGGCGACCGCCGCGGTGGCGACGGCGGCGGTCGTCACGGTCTTGCCGACCTCCGTGCCCGTCCCTGTGATCACCAGTACCGGCATGTCACCCTTCCCGCGCCGCCGCGCACACCGCGGCCGCGATACGTGCCACGTCCGCGTCCCCGGTGACGTACGGAGGCATCGTGTACACGAGGTCCCGGAACGGCCGCAGCCACACACCCTCGCGCACCGCCGCCCGCGTCGCCGCCGCCGTGGCTGCCTCGTCAAGGACATGGTCCAACTGGACGACACCGATGGCACCGAGGACGCGTACGTCCCGGACGCCCGAAAGCTCCGCCGCCGGAGCCAGCCCCTCCCGCAACCCCGTCTCGATGCGCTTGACCTCGGTCCGCCAGTCCTGGCCGAGGAGCAGGTCGATGGAGGCGCAGGCGACGGCCGCGGCGAGCGGATTGGCCATGAAGGTCGGGCCGTGGGCGAGCACCGGGACCTCGCCCCGCGAGATCCCCTCGGCGACCCGTGACGTGCACAACGTGGCCGCCATCGTCACATAGCCGCCGGTCAGCGCCTTGCCCACGCACATCACATCCGGCGTCACGCCCGCGTGGCCGGCCGCGAACAGCGCACCCGTGCGCCCGAACCCGGTCGCGATCTCGTCGAACACGAGCAGCACGCCGTACGCGTCGCAGGCCTCGCGCAGCACCCGCAGATAATCGGGGGAGTGGAACCGCATCCCGCCCGCGCCCTGCACCACCGGCTCCACGATCACCGCGGCCAGCTCGTCGGCGTGGGACTCGATCAGCGAGCGCAGGTGGTCCGCGTACGACTCGTCGTACTCGGCCGGAGGCGCGTCCGCGAACACCTGCCGGGGCAGTACCCCCTGCCACAGCTCGTGCATCCCGCCCTCGGGGTCGCACACCGACATCGGCTGCCAGGTGTCGCCGTGGTAGCCGCCGCGCCAGGTCAGCAGCCGCTGCTTGCGCGGGCGGCCGAGCGAGCGCCAGTACTGGAGGCACATCTTGACCGCGACCTCGACCGAGACCGAGCCGGAGTCGGCGAGGAACACATGCTCCAGCCCTTGGGGCGACATATCGACAAGGAGCTTTGCCAGCCGCACGGCGGGCTCATGCGTGAGCCCGCCGAACATCACGTGGCTCATCCGCCCGAGCTGGTCGCGCACCGCGTCGTTGAGCACGGGGTGGTTGTAGCCGTGGATCGCGGACCACCAGGACGACATGCCGTCAACGACTTCGTCGCCGACTTCCTCATCGGCCCCGTCCGCCCTTCGCAGCTTCAGCCGTACCCCGCTCGCCGACTCCACGACGAGCGGTTCCTGCCGGCCGGGCATCGGCCCGTACGGGTGCCAGACGTGCCGCCGGTCCAGGTCGAGCAGCTCATGTACGGGGAGTGCGGGCAGGTCAGGCATTGGGGGCGAGATCCGTTCCGGCACCCCTGCGGCGCACGGCGACCAGGTCCGTACGCGCCTCGGGGGCCCGCTCGACGGGAACGGAACCGCACGTACCGCCCCCACCGCCCCCGTTGTGCGAGCCGCATCCCGCACTCTCCTGAGAGTCGCAGCCGTCCCCCGCCGCCCGGTGCTCCGGCAGCGTCACCTGCTCCGTCCCCTCCACCTCGAAGCCGGCGTCCGTGATCATCTCCAGGTCCGCCCTGCCCGCCTGGCCCTCGCTCGTGAGGTAGTCGCCGAGGAAGATCGAGTTGGCGAGGTGCAGCGCGAGCGGCTGCATCGTCCGGAGATGGACCTCGCGGCCACCCGCGATGCGCACCTCGACGTCCGGGCAGACGAAACGGACCATCGCGAGGATGCGCAGGCAACGCTGCGGG
>CAMLJW010000084.1 GCA_946480485.1 uncultured Streptomyces sp.
GCGTCGTTGACGCCGTCGCCGACCATCGCGACCGTACGGCCCTCTCTCTGTAGGCGCTTGACCACGTCGACCTTGACCTCGGGCAGGACCTCGGCGATCACCTCGTCGATGCCGACGGCCTTGGCCACGGACTCGGCGACGAGCTGGTTGTCGCCGGTCAGCAGGACGGGCTTCAGGCCGAGCCGTCGCAACTCGGCGACGGCTTCCGCGCTGGTGTCCTTGACGGCGTCGGCGACGGTGAGGACGCCGCGCGCCTCGCCGTCCCAGGCGACGGCGACCGCCGTACGCCCCTCGGCCTCCGCGGCGGCCTTGGCCTCGGCCAGCTCCTGGGGGAGCTCGATGACCCATTCCTTCAGGAGCTTCTCGCGTCCGACGACCATCGCGTGCCCGTCGACGACGCCCTGCACGCCGAGGCCGGCGACGTTCTCGAAGTTCTCCGGCACCGGCAGGTCTCCGGCCCGCTCGGCTGCGCCGGCCGCGATGGCCTGGGCGATCGGGTGCTCCGAGGCGTGCTCCAACGCGCCTGCCAGCCGCAGCAGTTCGCCTTCGTCCACGCCGGGCGCGGTGAACACGTCCTGGAGTTCCATCCGGCCGGTCGTTACGGTGCCGGTCTTGTCGAGGACGACGGTGTCGACGCGGCGCGTGGACTCCAGGACCTCCGGGCCCTTGATGAGGATGCCGAGCTGGGCGCCGCGGCCGGTGCCGACCATGAGTGCGGTCGGGGTGGCCAGGCCGAGGGCGCACGGGCAGGCGATGATCAGGACCGCCACGGCCGCGGTGAACGCGGCGGTGGCGTCACCGGTGACGAACAGCCAGGTCAGCAGCGTGCCCAGGGCGAGAAGGATGACCACGGGTACGAACACCGCAGAGATGCGGTCGGCGAGCCGCTGCACCTCGGCTTTGCCGTTCTGCGCGTCCTCGACGAGCCTCGCCATCCGGGCGAGCTGCGTGTCGGCGCCGACCCGGGTCGCTTCGACGACCAGGCGGCCGCCCGCGTTCACGGTCGCCCCGGTCACGGCGTCGCCGACCGTCACGTCGACCGGCACGGACTCGCCCGTCAACATGGAGGCGTCGACGGCCGACGCGCCCTCGACGACCGTGCCGTCGGTGGCGACCTTCTCTCCGGGACGTACGACGAACCGGTCACCGACGGCCAACTGCGTGACGGGGATGCGTATTTCCTTGGCGTCGCGTAGCACCGCGACGTCCTTGGCGCCCAGCTGCATCAGGGCCCGCAGCGCCGCGCCCGCCTTGCGCTTGGACTTCGCCTCCAGGTAACGCCCGGCGAGGATGAACGCGGTCACCCCGGCGGCAGCCTCCAGGTAGATGGAGGACGAGCCGTCTCCGCGCGAGATGGTGAACTCGAAACCGTGGCGCATGCCCGGCATCCCGGCGTGCCCGAAGAACAGTGCCCATATCGACCAGCCGAGCGCGGCGAGCGTGCCGACGGACACCAGGGTGTCCATGGTCGCGGCGCCGTGCCGGACGTTCGTCCAGGCTGCCTTGTGGAAGGGGAGGGCGCCCCAGACCACGACCGGTGCGGCCAAAGTCAGCGACAGCCACTGCCAGTTGTCGAACTGCAGGGCCGGCACCATCGCCATCGCCACGACGGGCACGGTGAGCACCAGCGACACGTACAGGCGCTGCCGCAGGGACAGCAGCTCACCGTCCGCCGCCTCAGCGGTCTCGCCCTCGCTCTCGTCGGCGGTGGCGGACGCGGGCGGGGGTGGCTCCTCGGCGGTGTAGCCGGTCTTCTCGACGGTGGCGATGAGGTCGGCGACCTCGATGTCCGCCGGGTACGAGACCTTCGCCTTCTCGGTGGCGAAGTTGACGGTCGCCGTGACGCCGTCCATGCGGTTGAGCTTCTTCTCGATGCGGGCCGCGCAAGAGGCGCAGGTCATGCCGCCGATGGAGAGCTCGACCTCGGAGGCGGGCGCCGGTTCTGTGTCTGTGTCGGGGACTGCCTTTTCGGGAGCCGTGCTGGTCATGTGCGTGTGTCTCCTGAGGGAGGCCGGGACGTACGGCGTCCATATCAGCGGAGCGGTACGTCCCGGCACGGGGAGGGAATGCCCGTTTGCGGGGTCGGCCCGTCAGGCGCGGCCGACGAGCTCGTAGCCGGCCTCGTCGACGGCGGCGCGGACGGCCGCCTCGTCGAGCGGCGCGGCGGAGGTGACGGTGACCTCGCCGGTCTTGGCGACGGCCTGGACCGCGGTGACGCCGTCCAGGGCGGATATCTCCTTGGAGACCGCGCCCTCGCAGTGGCCGCAGGTCATCCCGGAGACCTTGTAGACGGCGGTGACGCCGACGCCCTGGACGTCGACCGTGGCGCCGGAACCGCAAGAGCCGCAGCAGGAGCCGGAGTTCGTCTCGATAGTCATGGCTTCGTTCCTCAGGGTGTGGGTGCGTGGGTCACTCTCCGGAGGGGGCGTCGCTCTCCAGCCCCTTCCGTCGCACGGCAACTTTATACCCCCTAGGGGTATTCGTCATCTGTGGCGCTGGCCACATGGGCATGTTTGGGTCCTGCATTTCTCGCTAAACTTCTTAGTAGACGCCGTGACCTGCGGCGACAACTTCACATCGAGGCGACGGTGAGCAGGAACCCGGTGAGAATCCGGGACGGTCCCGCCACTGTGACCGGGGTTGTCCCGGGAGTCAGACACTGCCCCGTCGTCCTCCTGAACGGCGGGGCGTGTGCACCCCGCGAGGAGGTTCCATGTCGCACTGGACGCGGTCTTCCTGGACCAGGGCGCGCTGCTGTCGCCCATGCTGGGCAAGGTCGCGGCATCCGCCAACTACGTCCACGAGTTCGCCCACGACGGCCGGCACCTCCTCGGTGCCCCGTGCCACTAGGGGGACGCTCGTGACATCACTTCTGTCCCTGCTCGGGCGCGGCGCGCTCGCGGGTGGAGCCGCCGGACTGGTCAGCGGAGGGTTCTCCTGGCTGCTCGCCGAGCCGGTCCTGGACAAGGCGGTGCGGTTGGAGGCAGCCCGCGAGGAGGCGAGCGGAGGCGCGGCCGCGGCCGAGGTCTTCTCCCGCTCCACGCAACACACGGGCCTGCTGGTGGCCGCCGTCCTCACCGGTGCGGCGCTCGGAGTCCTCTTCGCCGTCGTGTACGCCGTCCTGCACCGCCGGGATCCGGACGGTGCGCCCTGGCGGCGGGCACTGACCCTGGCGGGCGCCGGGTTCACCGGCGTCTGGCTACTGCCCTTCCTCCGCTATCCGGCGAACCCGCCGGGCGTGGGCGACCCGGGAACGATCGACACCCGCGTCAACACATGGCTCGCGGCCATAGCGATCGGCCTGATCGCCGTCGTCCTGGCGTGGCGCGTCCATGGGTGGCTGGCGGAGCACGGCCGTCCCGCGCCGCTGCGTCAGCTGGCCGTGACGGTCATTGTGCTGGCCTCGCTCGCATCGCTGTTCGCGTTGCCGGACAACCCCGACGCGGTGACCGCTCCCGCCGCGCTGGTGTGGGACTTCCGGGTGCTCTCGGCCGCGTCCATGGGCCTGCTCTGGGGCGGGTTGGCCGTGGGCTTCGGGCTTCTGGGCATACGGGCGGCCCGCGCTGGGACGGTGCCGAACGGTAAGCCGTACGAAGCACTCGGAGCCGCGGGCATGTAAAGGCGCCCCGGGTTCCTACCGGGCCGGGCTCTGGCAAGGAGACTCAGGCCGGCCTTGGCCACCACAGAGGTGTGGTGGCCAAGGCGGCCAGTGCGACGGCGGCGTAGGTCCTGGACTTCGGCATGCTCGGGCGCGTGGACTCCCGGCAGTGCCATCGCATGGGCCTGATGCTGTGGGCTCTGGTGGACGGCGACTTCGACACCGCCGTCGGGCAGCTCCTGCGCCTGTCGGAACGACGCCCGGAAGCCGCCGTGCCCGGCTTGCGGCAGGCCGTCGCCGACCTCGTCGAGGACTGGTACGGCAAGTCGGCCCGGGAGTACTCGGCGGCAGGGCTGCTGCTGGCCGAGCTCGGTGCGGGCACGGCACACGGCATCGTCTTCCCGCGCGAGCTCATGTTCCTCGCCCGCACCCTGCTCACCCTGGAATCCACCGGCGCGCTCATCGACCCGGACGTCACGCTCGCCGACCTCATCCGCACGGTGCTGCCCGACCTGAAGCGCATCCCCGCCTTCACCGCGCCACCCGCTCCGCCCCGGAGCGGGCCAGGCCGTCCCTGCTCGCGCTCCTGACCGCTGTGGCGGCAGGGCGGCACTGGCTCGCCTCGGACAGCGGCGACGTGGCTGAGCGCACGCGGCACGCGGGTGTGCCGGCGCGTCCGGCTGAACGCGTCCAGAACCAGGAGGCCATTCGGCCCAGTGCTAAGGCCCTTAGTGCCCATGCGGGGTTCCCCTGGCGAGGGAGTGTGGAGTCTGGGGAATCTGGCCGCAGAGGACCTTGGGAGCCGGAGGAAGCTCTCGGGCGCCGCTCGGCGGTGGCCCTGCAGGCCACCGATCTTCCGGGTCAGCATCTGCGTTGCAGGAGCAGGAGGAACCCCCGATGACCGACGGCCCTGCCGCACCGACCACCCGGCGTGCCCTGGTGGTCGACGACGAGGTGGAGCTCGGCCGCCTGGTCGGCGACTACCTCTCCCGGGAGGGGTTCGCCGTGGACGTCGTACGCAACGGCGCGGACGCCCTGGCCTCGGCGCGCTCCGCCGAACCCGACGTGGTGGTCCTTGACCTGATGATGCCCGGCATCGACGGGGTGGAGGTGTGCCGGCAGCTGCGCACCTTCACCGACGCGTACGTCATCATGCTGACCGCCCGCGCGGACGAGGTCGACAAGCTCGTGGGCCTGTCCGTGGGCGCCGACGACTACGTGACCAAGCCGTTCAGCCCCCGGGAGCTGGTCGCCCGCATCAAGGCGATGCTGCGCCGGCCACGGGTCGGGCAGCAGCCGGAGCCGGGGCCGGTGCGCCGCTTCGGCGACCTCGCTGTCGACCCGGAGGCGCGGGAGGTCACCGTCGCCGGCCGCCCGGTCGAGCTGACCCGGCTGGAGTTCGACCTGCTGGAGGCCCTGTCGTCCCGTCCGCGTCTGGTGTTCAGCCGCCGGCAGCTGATCGAGCGGGTCTGGGGGCCTGGCTGGGGCGGCGACGAGCACGTCGTGGACGTCCACGTGGCCCGGCTGCGGCGCAAGCTCGGCGACGACCCGACCGCCCCTCGCTTCGTGCTCACCGTGCGTGGCGTGGGCTATCGGATGGGCACCGGCTGATGACCCGGCGCCTCGGCCTGAGGGCACGGCTGGTGAGCGCTCAGCTGCTCGTCGTGCTCGCCGGGCTGGTCACCCTCGTCGTCGTGGCCTTCGCCGTCGGCCCGCCGCTGCTCCGGCGTCACCTGCGCAGCGCCGTCGGTACGGTGTCCCCCCAGCTGTCCCGGCATCTGGAGGACGCATTCCTGGACGCGGGCCGCATCGCCCTCGGCATCGGCATCGCCGCGTTCCTGACGGCCGCCGTCATCGCCGCTCGGCGACGTAGCCCACGAACTGCGCACCCCACTCGCCACCATCGACCAGCACCTGGACGAGCCGGTCCCGGTCCGCGTCGACCGCGGGCGTGGCGGGGGTGGCCGTGACGCCGGATCGCCGGGAAGGCGGGCGGCGGACGGGGACCGAACGGCGTACTCGACGGTGAGCCGATCGCCTTCGTCCGGAGCGGGTTCGTCCCCGTAGGCGACGTCCGTGGTGACCTTGCGGCCGTCCGTGGTACGGAAGGTGACCTCGGCGTCACCGGGCACGAGCCACGGGGAGAACGGGGCGTCGTCGTAGCGGAGGGCGACGGTGGCCCGCGCGGTCGCCGTCTCGGAACCCCAGAGCCTCAACGCCGTCCCCCACCACCAGCCCGAGAGCCCCGCCGTCACCGCGAGGACGAACAGACCGCCCCAGGAGACCACGGACGACCACCAGCCGCCGCAGCCGCGGTGAGTGCCACCACCCTGTGGTACGGATGTCCGGCTCGCGCGGCTCCGGGCGGGTGGCGGCAGACCCATTCAGGCGTGAGGCGAGCAGGCGGGAGACGGCGGCGAGATGGGCACGGTCCAGTACGTCCACCGTGCGGGCGTCGGCACCAGCGGGTGCCGGGACCGTCTTGTGCAGAGACACCAGCGTGTTCCGGACGGCGTCCCCGCTCCCCGGCCCTGATCGGGCCGCGCCACCGGAGTGCCTGCCCACCGCACGGACCCGGAACAAGATGCCCGCCGCCGCGAGGCCCAGGAAGACCGCCGTGCCGCCGCCGAGCACCCACGGAGTGATCCCACGGTCGAAGGCCTCGCCTCGCAACGGCCAGGCGGGTGCGGTGACCTCCAGGGACCGGCCGGCCCCAACCGCACGGTCGTCGCAGTCGACCTCGGCGCTCTGCCGCGTCCCGTCCCAGGGATCTGGCCAACTGACCCGGCAGACGTACTCCTCGGTGCCGGTGACCGTGGCCCGTACGGTCGTGCCGAAGCCGTACGCGGAGAGCAGCACACCCGCGCCCGCCAGGGCGAGCACTCCGGCCGCGACGCTCCACCCGGGGACCACGGCGGCGGCCCTCCGTAGGGCGCACGGCTCCCGGCCCGCCGGGCCGTCGCGCAGATACCGGCGCAGCGCCCGCAGCCGGGCGACGTCACCGAGCGCGGCGGCCGCGATGCCGACGAGTCCGCCCGTGCCGGTCACGACCAGGCCGAGCGTCAGCATGAACGGCGAGTCCTCGAGGTCGGCGGCCTCCCCGCGAGCGGGCCACGGCCGGGCGGATATCCGCAGCGGATCGCCGGCCCGTTCATCGCCGTAACAGTCGACGCCCGCCGTTCGAGTGCCGCCGCTCCACGGGTCCTGCCAACGAACCGAACAGACGCCGTCGTTCTTGGCGGTGACCTCCGCGGTGACGGGCGTGCCGAGGACGAAGGTGTGCAGACCGAAGAGACCGAGCAGCAGTGCCGCCATCAGCGCCAGCATCGCCGGACGGGGCGCTCTCAGTGCCCGCCGCGCGGAGAGGCGGAACGCCTCGTGCGGCGGCCTGGCCGCCGATCCGGCAGCCGGATCCACCGGTCCCGTGAGCGTGCCCGCCAGAAACGGCACCGTTGATTCCGGAACGCGTAGGTGCAGCACGGCGGCCCCGTCCGGCGGCTCGTAGACCATGGTCATCTGCCGCACGGCGAGCGGCCCTTCGTGAGGGAATCCCCGGAGGGGGACCGTGTCCAGCACCCGCCCGCCACGGGCCACCGGGAGCGGACTGCGCACCTCGTCGACGAATTGGAGCGGACCGTCCCCGTCCGGCACCCACAGGTCGCCCTTGACCGGCCGGGTCGGCCAGGACTCCCCGTCGCCCGCCAGCCTGGCCCGTATGCCCAGCGCTCCCGCGCGGCCCGGGCCACGCCGCAGCGGCCGGTCCCGCCAGTCCGCCAAGGCATCCGCCAGCACGACGGCCAGACCTGAGCAGACCATGAACACCAGATAGCCGACCACCGCGACCTGCCTCTCGCTCCACCGACAGGATCAAGCCACTCGGCGATCCACTGCGGCGAATATACGAGCGGCAGGACCGGGTGCGGCAGGGCCCCCGGCACGGCGGCGGCGCATGGCCTGCGGCCAGCCCCGGTCGGGTCGCGTCTGCCGCATCGGAGGCGCGACGCCGGACACCGCAGGGAACGCCGGGGCGGCCCAGACACCCAAACACCGGAGCACGTGGCAGTTGGCAAGTCCTGCGGCATCTCGCTCCCGGATACGCCGGCTCATTGATGCCTCGCCCTGCGAGCCGCCCCCGACCGCCGATGACCTCCGCAGGGGTGTGCCTTTTCTGCGGGAAGGGCCGAAGCGGGGGTACAGCGAGGCCCGGTGTCGCGCCGTCTGCGGGGCCCCGGGCCCGAAGTGGCCCGGCCACTTGAGGTAGACGAGGCCGTCGGTGGTGACGGTGGGGCGGCCGGAGGTTCCGACGACCACGATCTTGATGGTGTGCTTGGCTGGACCAGGTCCTGGTCCAGATCGCGTTCCGGTACTTGGCGGTGGAGGATTTCAGGTCGACGGTCGCCACCTTGGTCCCGTCCACGTACACGTACGCCTGGCCGGACGTGGCGGCGCGGGAGACCACCCAGGCGGCCGACCTGCCGGTGAAGGTCCAGGTCAGGCTGTCGTTCTTCGACGTCCGGAGGCGTGGTGCCGCTTACCACACGCCGGCCACTCGCTCCAATGCGGCGGGTCAGCGGAGCAACGAGTTGGCCGACCTCGGGGATGCGCAGCGGGCGCGCCAACACCACGACGCACAGGCCGATGACGGCGGCGCCGGCCACCAGGCCCGACACGTCCCCCGCGAGACCGTCACCCAGCCGCTCCGTGAACCAGTCGCTTGCCGCGTACGCCAGGGCGGCGCCCGGCAGGCACGCGACGCCGAGGCGCAGATGCGTGCCGAGGACCCGCTCCAGAGGGCGACCCAGCCTGCGGCGCAGCACGAGCGCGGTGCAGCACAGGCCCGCCGTGCAGGCGATCGCGTACGCGGCCGCGATTCCGGTGACCGCCCAGCGCGCGGGCAGCAGGGCGTACGAGGTCGCGGACAGCCCCGCGTTGACGCCGGCGATGACCAGGGTCAGCAGGAACGGCGTACGGGTGTCGCCGAGCGCGTAGAAGCCGCGGGAGAGTACGTACTGCGCGGAGAAGGCCGCCAGCCCGGGTGCGAACGCCGCCAGGACCCAGCCGATCGCCCGGGCGTCGGCGTCGCTCACCTGCCCGTACTGGTAGGCGAGACCGGCGAGTTGGGGCGCGAGTACGAGGAAGAGGAACGCGGCGGGCACGATCGCCACCGCTGTCGTGCGCAGGGTCCGGGAGAGGCCGGCGGCCACATGCGTCAGGTCTCCGTCGGCGGCGGCCCGGCTCATCCGCGGCAGCAGTGCGGTGACCAGGGAGACGGTGATGATGCCCTGCGGTACCACCCACAGTTGGTAGGCACTGCTGTAGGCGGTGTAGCCGACGCCCTCCGTGACGCCCTCGGCGACGGCCCGCACCCCGGCGGAGGTGGACAGGCGGGTCACCACCCAGTACGCGACCTGGTTGGCCAGGACCAGCAGCAGCGTCCACACGGCGGCCCGCACCGGCCGCCCGAGACCCGATCCGCGCCAGTCGAACCGCGGCCGCCACCTGAACCCGGCCGCCCGCAGCGACGGCAGCAGCGCCAGCGCCTGGACGGCGATACCCGCGGTACTGCCCGCTCCGAGCAGGAGCAGCTGGCCGTCCGTGACCTCACCCGCCGTGCTCGCGGTACGGGCGATCGCCAGGTAGAGCCCGAAGACCGCGATCACGGTGACGTTGTTGAGCACCGGGGTCCACATCATCGCCCCGAACCGGTCGCGGGCGTTGAGGACCTGGCCGAGCACGGTGAACACGCCGTAGAAGAGGATCTGCGGAAGGCAGTAACGGGCGAGCGCGACGGTCAGGTCGCGCTGGGAGCCCGCGTAGTCGGTGTACGCGGAGACGACCCAGGGCGCGGCAACGACAGCGAACGTCGTGATCGCGGTGAGGGCGGTCAGGCAGAGCGTGAGCAGCCGGTCGGTGTACGCGACCCCGCCGTCCGCGTGCTCCTTCGCCGCCCGCACCAGCTCCGGCACGAACACCGAGTTCAGCGCCCCGCCGATCAGCAGGATGTAGACGATGTTCGGCACGGTGTTGGCGACGTTGTAGGCATCGCCGAGCAACGCCGTACCCAAGGCCGCGACCACGACCGCGCCCCGGACGAACCCGGTGGCCCGCGACGCCAGGGAGCCCAGCATCATCACGGCCCCGCCGCGCAGCCGGGATGTCGGACGGGACTTCGGACCCGAACCCGTGGCGGCTTCCGCCTGTTCCTGAGCCGTCACGCCGCGTGTCCTCCCCGCCGCTCGAGCGGCTCAGCGGAATTCCCCGCCACAGACCCGGGCCGCCAGGCGTGCAAGAGACAGGCGGGTCTGTCCCGCCGCCCTCCCGGCGGAGGAGTACGGAACAGATCGAGGAGACCTGCCACATGGCCGTGACAGAGGCGCAGATGTCCGAAGCCACCCACACCCGCAGCTACGACGTGCTGACCGCGACCGCCGAGCAGCATCTGGGATATCTGGACTCTCTCCCCGGACAGGCGAGCTTCCTGCAGTACCCGTCCTGGGCCGCGGTGAAGGCGGGCTGGAAGGCGGAACGGCTGGGCTGGTTCGACGGCTCGGGGCGCCAGTGCGGCGCCGCCCAGGTGCTGTACCGGCCACTGCCCGGAACACGCCGGTACTTCGCCTACCTGCCGGAAGGGCCGGTGGTCGACTGGGCGGACCCGATGCTGCCGCACCTGCTTCAGCCGCTGCTGGAGCACCTGCGGTCGGCCGGCGCCTTCGCGGTGCGGATGGGGCCGCCGCTGCCGTACCGCCGCTGGAATGCCGCGACCCTCAAGACGGCGGCCGGCCCCGGCCGCCGTGTCGGCGACGTGCTGCCGGACCTCGTCGACCCGGTCGGTGCCGCCGTCGCGGACCGGCTGCGGGCGGCCGGATGGCGGCGCTGCGGCGAGGAGGGCAACCCCGGCGACGCACAGCCCCGCCACCTCTTTGAAGTGCGGCTCGCCGGCCGCAGCCTCGACGACCTGTGGGCGGGGCTGAACCAGGAGTGGCGGCGCAACATAAAGAGGGCGGCGAAGGCCGACGTCGAGCCCTGCGTCGGTACGGCCGACTACCTCCCGGAGTTCCACAGGCTGCTGCAGCTCACCGAGCGGCGCGACGGCTTCCGGCTCGGACGCTCGCTGGAGTACTTCCAGTGCCAGTACCGGGAGCTCAACGCAGAGGAGCCCGGCCGCATGCGGCTCTACCTGGCCTGGTACGACGGGGAAGTGCTCGCCGCCCACACGCTGATCGTGGCTGGGCGCCGGGCCTGGTACCAGACGGGCGCGTCCGCCGACCACCGCCGCGAGGTGCGGCCGAGCAACGCCCTGCAGTGGCGGATGCTCCGGGACGCGCACGCGCTGGGCGCCGAGGTGTACGACATGCGGGGCGTGCCCGACGTACTGGATCCGCAGGAGCGGGCGTTCGGCCTGATGCGCTGGAAGCTCGGCACGGGAGGCCAGGTCGTCGAGACGCTCGGTGAGTGGGAGCTGCCGCTTGAGGGCGCCGTCAACAAGACCCTGCACCGTGCCATGCAGAGGTATCTGGCACGGCGTTGAGGACAGCCCCGGGGCGTGCGGATCGGTCATGGGGAAACACTAGCCCCAAGTGCTAAGTGATTTAGTAGGGTGGGTCCACCTCGATGGGTGATGGGGGCCCGGGGGAGTGGGAGAGGTGCGCCGGCGGTCGGTGCGTCTCCGACAGACTGCACGTCGGCGTGGGGATCCGGTGTCCGCCCGGGTTATGCCCTCCTCGCCACATGGTGGGTGGGCGTAAAGGGCGCGGAGACACGACTTGGGGGGATGCCTGATGAGGGCAGCGGGCAGGAGAACGTCAGTATTGAAGTCGGGGGTCAAGCGGCTCTTGGGACGTGCTGGATTCGACATCGTGCGCAGCACCAACAACCTGGGTGGCGTCGACGACTTCATCCCGTTCGAGGCGACATTGCGGGCTGCACGGGCGGCCGGTCTGTCGGTCGGTGACTACATCGACGAGGTCATGAACGGGACGCCAGGCGCCACCCGGTCCACCATTGATGAACTACGCGCTCTCGGCGTCTTCGCTGCCGACCCGAACACGGTGCTGGAGATTGGTCCCGGGTCGGGGCGGTACCTGGAGAAGACGCTGAAGGAGTGTTCACCAGACCGCTACGAGATCTACGAGACGGCAGCGCCCTGGGCCAACTACCTGGTGGACACATTCGGCGTGGTCGCCCAACCGACCGCAGGATGCAGCCTCGCCCCGACACCCGACGGCAGCATCGACCTCGTTCAGGCCCATAAGGTCTTCAACACCGTGACCTTCCTCTGCGCCTCCCGCTACTTCTTCGAGATGGCACGCGTCACGCGCCCCGGTGGTCGGATCGTCTTCGACGTAATGACAGAGACCTGCCTGGACCCGGCCGCGGTACGCGCCTGGGCGACGCAGGGCGGCGCGGGGCACGACTCCTACCCAGCCGCCATGCCTCGCCGGACATGCGTGGACCTCTTCGTGACCCTCGGCTGCAGCCTGGAGGCCAGCTTCCTGGCACCCATGGGCGTCGCCTCCACGGAGGTGCTTGTCTTCGGAAAGAGGACCTGACCCCCAGAAGGCTTCCGCTTGCCGATCGGCAGTCCCACTTCTCCATCCGCCTTCTCTGGGCGGATGGCGCCTACGCCGGGAGGCTGGTCGACTGGGCGAGGGAGAAACTCCAGCCCACCCTGGACATCGTCAAACGCTCCGACGACACCGCGGGGTTCGTGGTGCCATCAAGACGGTGGTAGTGGAGCGCACGTTGAGCTGGCTGGTGCGCTCGCGGCGCCTGGTACGCGACTATGAGATGGAGGGAGGCAATCTCATCGGCAGCGGATTCCAGAGCCTCCGCCATTCCAGCCCGAAATCGGCGGGCCTCGCTGTCGGCGGCGTGCAATTCAGTCCACGGCCTGCTGCGGAGCAAGTGCCCACTTCTCCGCGAGGCGGCCGTAGCGCCAGATCAACAGCGCGGCCGCCCAGGTGACGACGAAGAGGAGGACGACGACGTACCCGACGGCGTTGAGGTCGATGCCGCCGACCCACTCCCAGAAGGCGCCGTGTAGCGAGAGCTTCTCCGCGGCGATCGACAGCAGCTCGACCGTGCCGATGAGCAGCGCGGCGGCGACCGACAGGCCGGTGACGGTGATGTTGTAGAAGACCTTGCGGACCGGGTTGGAGAAGGCCCAGGAGTACGCGAAGTTCATGAACGAGCCGTCGATCGTGTCCAGCAGGCTCATCCCGGCCGCGAACAGCACCGGCAGGCACAGGATCGCGTACCAGGGGATGCCCGCCCCGGCCGCACCCGCCGCGAGGAAGAGCAGCGAGACCTCGGTGGCCGTGTCGAAGCCCAGGCCGAAGAGGAAGCCCAGCGGGTACATGTGCCAGGGCTTGCCCACGGCACGGGTGGCACGGCCCAGGATCCGCGTCATGACCCCGCCGCCGCTGTTCAGCTGCGCCTCCAGGTCCGCCTCGGTGTGACCGCCGGTGCGCATCCGGCGGAAGACCTTCAGGATTCCGACCAGGGCGACGAGGTTGAAGGCGGCGATGACGTAGAGGAAGACGCCGGAGACCGAGGTGCCGAAGAGTCCCAGGGTCTGCTGCAGCGCGGAGCCGTCGTCCTGCACCGGCCCGGCGAGGGAGCGCACGCCGAGCGCGAAGAGGAGGGCGAGCAGGAAGACGACGGTCGAGTGGCCGAGGGAGAAGAAGAAACCGACCGAGAGCGGCCGTTGCCCGTCCGAGATCAGCTTGCGGGTGGTGTTGTCGATCGCGGCGATGTGGTCCGCGTCGAAGGCATGCCGCATGCCCAGCACGTAGGCGGTGACCCCGAGGCCGACGCCGAACGCCCCCTGGCCGCCCAGGTCGAAGTTCTGGGGAACGACGACGAGCAGCAGCGTGCCCCAGCCGATGACGTGCAGGGCGAGGATCGCCGCCGCGAGGCCGCCGGCCCGGGCCCATTCACGGGGGGTGAGTGCTCCGCGTATGCGCCGGACGAGGCCCGGCTCGGGCTGGGGGGCAACGGTCATGGTGGTGTCCTCGATCCGGGTCGTGCTTGGCGTCGCGCTCGATTCTCTATGACGATTAATAGTTAGATGCAAAGGGGTTGCAATAACTTGTATGAAGCTGCTGCTCGACTGATACGCAGCTGAGGAAGAGCGGGCGAGCTCAGTGCCCGGCGTGTCCTGCGTGGCGGCCGGGGCGCTCGTGCCGGCTCGCCGGCTTCCGGTCGTCCGGTATGTGGTGCCCCTCACGCAGCCCGGACAGAGTCACCGTGACGAGGCGGTCGGCCGCCGCTTCGGAGGGCAGGGCGGAAGCGGCCGTCAGGGCGTGCAGGCAGTAGGTCGCCAGCTCATCGGGCGCGACGTCGTCACGGAAGACGCCGGTCTTCGCACCCTCGGCCAGCAGGTCGCGGATCATGCCGTGGAGTTGCTGCTGGGCTTGGGCGACGCGCTCGTCCTGGTGGAGGAGTGCGCCGAGTTCGGTGCCGCGGTGCCCTCGGGACTGGCGCGAAATGTGGGCGAATGCCCTCAGGACCGCCTCGAGTTGGTCGCCGGGCCCATCGGTCTGGTCCCGGACTTCCGCCAGCTGTCCCAGGTGCTCGGTGATCTGGCGGTCATGCCAGGCGAGCAGGATCGTCTCTACGTCCGGGAAGTACTTGTACAGCGTGGCCCGCCCGATGCCGGCCTGTTCGGCGATCTGCGACATCGTCACCGACCGTACGCCGCGCTCGGCGGCCAGCTCCGCAGTGGTGTTCAGAATCGCGTCGCGCACCGCACGGCGGTGCGCCTCGATCGTCTCGTTCCACAGCTTGGGCACCGCATCAGTGTACGTGGCGGCGATGTCGATACGCCGTGGTTGACACCGTAGACACCATGTCTCGTAAAGTGCGGGTGTCGACCGCCCTGCATCCGAGCCCTCAAGGACGCACACATGGCTGACTCGCCCTCTTCCCCCGATACCGCCGGCTACGGGCCTGGCCCCACAGCGCATCCGGGCATGCCCCGCTGGGTGAAGGTGTTCGGGATCGTCGCCGGATCCGCGCTGCTGGTGGCGTTCGTGCTCATGCACGCGATGGGTGGCGGGATGGGCGGCCACTGAGCGCCATGGCCATGAACCCCCGCCTCCGCAAGCTCACCCTCACCGCGCACGTCACCTCCTCGGTCGGCTGGCTCGGCGCTGTCGTCGTGTTCGTCGTCCTCGCTGTCGTGGGTCTGGTCGGCCGGGATCCCCAGACCGTGCGCGGGGCCTACCTGGCGATGGAGCTGACCGGCTCGTTCGTACTGGTCCCGCTGAGCTTCGCCTCGCTGCTCACAGGGCTCGTCCAGGCGCTGGGGACCGCCTGGGGCCTGTTTCGGCACTACTGGGTCGTCATCAAGCTGCTGATCAACGTGGTCGCGACCGTTCTGCTACTGGTGCACATGCAGGTAGCCAGCCATGTCGCCGACGCCGCGGCCCGGGAGGCGCTCGCCGGCGGTGACCTCATGGGAATGAGGGTCCAGTTGCTGGCCGACGCCGCAGCGGCCCTGCTCGTGCTGATCGTGGCCGTGACGCTGTCGGTCATTCTGGTTGCCTTCTCGTTCGCGGTGTTGCT
>CAMLJW010000085.1 GCA_946480485.1 uncultured Streptomyces sp.
GTGTGACGCATATGCGTTCGCGGACGCAGAAGGATGTGTGATGGCCGACGAGCAGTACACGTGGTTGAACCGCGATACCGCGGAACGACTGCTGCGCGGAGAGCCACTCGAATGCGCCGACGCCGACGCCCGCGACCGAGCCGGCCGGCTCGCCGAGGTGCTGGGCGCACTGGGCGCCGAACCTGCGCTGAGCAGTACGGAACTTCCGGGCGAGGCAGATGCGTTGGCCGCCTTCCGTAAGGCGCGCACCGGTCAAAAGGGCGAGCGGACGGCCCCCGGCCACCGCGACCGTCCGCACTCGGCAGCGTCCTTGGACGCGGGCCTCATTCGCCTCGGGCGCCCCGGGGTGGGCTGTCGCGCGTCCTCCTGGTGGGGCCGCCGCATGCGTTTCGGGCTCGCCGCCGCGCTGGCCGCCGGGGTGATCGGCGGCACGACGGCGGTCGGCATGAGCGGCTTACTGCCGTTCGGCGGCGGTGATCCGGAACCCGCCGCCTCGGTGTCCGTCGGCGCCACCCCGAAGCGTCCGCTGCTCTCACCGTCCCCCGACGCGACGCGGGGCGGCCGCCCCCAGGACCCGCGGCCCGACGGCGATACCGGCGGCCAGACCGGCGACGGCCCCTCCGCACAGAACTCACAGGGCTCGCAGGGTTCGGGCGACACGCGCGACGAGACGCCCGGCCGCGGGAACTCGGCTTCCGGGGGCGGCTCGGACGACACCCGCGAAGAGGCGCGCTCCCGGGCGCGGTGGAACGAGATGACCTCGGCCTGCCGAGACGTCCGCGACAGCAGGAACCTGGACCCCCACCGCCGACGCCGCCTGGAGGAGGCGGCGCACGGCGCCGGGCACGTGCGTCAGTACTGCGCGGGCGTCCTGAGGCAGTCCAAGGGCCAGGGTGGCACGAGGTCCGAGAAGAACGGCACAGGCGTCGACGACTCGAACGGCAACAACGGCAAGGGCAACAACGGCAAGGGCAACGACGGTAAGGGCGACTAAGCCCACTTACCCCCGGGCGTCGGCGGCAACGGCCAACACCGCGGCAGTGTGCTCCCGATGCCCGCGCCCCCCCCCAACCCCCCCCCCGACCCCGGCCAAAACCCCAAACCCCGGCCCCCGCGCACCTCCGCCCCCCCCGCCCCGAACCCCCGCCAGGCCCGCCGGTTGGCCCCCCCCGGCCAAACGCCCATCCCCGGACACCGGCGCACTGCCGCCGCCCCCGCCTCGATCACCGTCCTGACCGGCAGTTTCGCGCCTCCCTGAAGCTCCCGCCCGCAGGGTGTGACATTTTCAGCCGCCCTCACGCAGTACTAAGTGAGCCGACTGGTCATCGGCTGTCGCACGAGCCGGGGTTCCCCCCGTACCCACGGCTCTGCGCACATCGGCGCGGGCGGGTCACGTTCCCCCGGTCCCGCCCGCGCCCTCTCCCCCTCCCCCGGTGAACGGCGACCGCCTCACCAGTGGACAACGACCTTGTCGCCGTTCCTCACCTGCGAGAACAGCGCCTCGATCTTCCCCTTGTCCCGTACGTTCACACAGCCGTGCGAGGCGCCGTTGTAGCCGGTGGCCGCGAAGTCCGACGAGTAGTGAACCGCCTGACCGCCGCTGAAGAACATCGCGTACGGCATGGGGGTGTCGTAGATCGTCGACACATGGTGGCGCGACTTGAAGGAGACGTGGAACAGGCCCTCCCGGGTGGGTGTGTACTGCGAGCCGAAGCGCACGTCCATCGTCGAGAGCGTCCTGCCGTCGACCATCCAGCGCAGCGTGCGGCTGGTCTTGCTGATGCACAGGACCCGGCCCGTCATACAGCGCGGGTCCGGTCGGTCGGCCGGCTGCCCGCCCGCCGCGTACAGCTCCCGCTTGCCCGGCTCGCGCGTCATGTTCAGCAGCCGCTGCCACGTCACGGAGTCGGTCGTCCCGGTCTTCGGCAGCCCCCGCTTGCCCTGGAATCCCTTGACGGCGCTGACCGTCGCCGCGTCGTACGTCCCCGTCGGGCCCTCGAAGAGCCAGGCGATCTGGCGCAGCCGGGCCTGCACCTCGCGTATGTCCCTGCCCCGGTCGCCACGCGACCAGAGGACCTGCGGGGCCGGCGCCTCGGAGGGCTTCGGAGGCTGTGCGGGCTCCGACGGCTTCGCATACCTCGAGGGCTTCGAGGTATGCGAGGGCTTCGATGGCTTGGTGTCGCCGGGAGCCCCGTCCGGCGCCGGTGAGACGCGGGCCGGGCTCCCCTGGCCGGCCGTGCCGGCCGTCTGATCGGTGCAGCCGCTCACCGCGACGAGTACCGCGACGGCCGTGATTGATCTCCACATGACTGAAGTACGCATGCGAACCCCCTGTTGCTCACCGAATCCGGAACCAATGTGCCTTGGTGCCCCCTGAGACGCTTCCCGGGTGTGCCTGGTGGCGAACTACGGGGCATGGTTGTGAACGGGGTCTCGTCCGGGCTGTGAGAAAGCTCCCAGGCCGGGCCTCTCCACGACCGCACGGCCGTCGCTACAGTCCGTGGCGAGGGTCGTCTGTACTGGCGAGTATGAGAGCAAAGCGGAGGCACACACCATGGCGCGCGAGTCGGAGTCCGGACTGCCCATCGAGCCGGTGTACGGTCCGGAGGCCCTGACGGGCTGGGACCCGGCGGAGAAGCTGGGGGAGCCCGGCCAGTACCCATACACCCGCGGTGTGTACCCGTCGATGTACACGGGCCGGCCGTGGACGATGCGCCAGTACGCCGGTTTCGGCACCGCCACCGAGTCCAACGCCCGCTACAAGCAGCTGATCGCCAACGGCACGACGGGTCTGTCGGTGGCCTTCGACCTGCCCACCCAGATGGGCCACGACTCGGATGCGCCGATCGCGCACGGCGAGGTCGGCAAGGTGGGCGTGGCGATCGACTCCGTCGAGGACATGCGGATCCTCTTCGGCGGCATCCCGCTGGACAAGGTGTCCACGTCGATGACGATCAACGCGCCTGCTGCTCTGCTGCTGTTGCTGTACCAACTGGTGGCGGAGGAACAGGGTGTTGCCGCCGACCGGCTGACGGGCACGATCCAGAACGACGTGCTCAAGGAGTACATCGCGCGCGGCACGTACATCTTCCCGCCGAAGCCCTCCCTCCGCCTGATCGCGGACATCTTCAAGTACTGCAAGACCGAGATCCCGAAGTGGAACACCATCTCGATCTCCGGCTACCACATGGCCGAGGCGGGCGCCTCCCCGGCGCAGGAAATCGCCTTCACACTGGCGGACGGCATCGAGTACGTGCGCACGGCGGTGGCCGCCGGGATGGACGTGGACGACTTCGCCCCCCGCCTCTCCTTCTTCTTCGTGGCCCGGACGACCATCCTGGAGGAGGTCGCCAAGTTCCGCGCGGCGCGCAGGATCTGGGCCCGGGTCATGCGCGAGGAGTTCGGCGCCAAGAACCCGAAGTCGTGGATGCTGCGTTTCCACACGCAGACGGCCGGCGTGCAGCTGACGGCCCAGCAGCCGGAGGTGAACCTGGTCCGGGTGGCGGTGCAGGGTCTCGGGGCGGTGCTGGGCGGCACACAGTCGCTGCACACCAACTCCTTCGACGAGGCCATCGCGCTGCCCACGGACAAGAGCGCCCGCCTCGCTCTGCGTACGCAGCAGGTCCTGGCGTACGAGACGGACGTCACCGCCACCGTCGACCCCTTCGCGGGCTCGTACGTCGTCGAGAAGATGACCGACGACGTGGAGGCCGCGGTGCTCGAGCTGATGGCGAGGGTGGAGGAGCTGGGCGGCGCGGTCAACGCCATCGAGCACGGCTTCCAGAAGGGCGAGATCGAGCGCAGCGCGTACCGCATCGCACAGGAGACGGACTCCGGCGATCGCGTGGTCGTGGGCGTCAACCGCTTCCGGCTCGACGAGGAGGAGCCCTACGAGCCCCTCCGCGTCGACCCGGCGATCGAGTCCCAGCAGGCGGAGCGCCTCGCCAAGCTGAGGACGGAGCGGGACCAGCAGGCAGTGGACGCGGCTCTGGCCGCCCTGAAGAAGGCGGCCGAGGGCGAGGACAACGTCCTCTACCCGATGAAGGACGCGCTGAGGGCTCGCGCGACGGTGGGCGAGGTGTGCAACGCGTTGCGGGATGTCTGGGGGGCTTACGTGCCAAGCGATGCGTTCTGATCTTTTTTCCCCACCCGAACGAGCGCGGCCGGGGCGTCAACCGGTCCTCCACGCAGCGGTTCAGTAGCCGGGCCGGCGGCAGCAGCGTCGTGATCGCCGGCAGGAGTCCATCGAACTCATCCGATCGTGGTCCTCCTGAGGGCTCGGGCGCGGCGGGCCAGGCGGCGTACGGTGGCGTTGCGCGGGATGAAGGCCAGCTGCGTCGGCACGGCGCCGGGCAGGGCCAGCGAGGTGAGGCGTCGGCGCTTGAAGTACCGCCAGATGTGGCTGCTCGGATGCCGTGTCAGATACCGCTCGGCGGCCGGACGCAGATCCGGGTAGATCGTGGACCGCATGGCGTAGCCCACGGCGTGGAGGAGTTCGGTCAGTTCGTCGATGCTCAGGCCCTGGCGCTGTTGGGTGACCGCCGCACGGTCCGTCAGCTCGGGCAGCAGCGCGTCGACGATGGTCACGGGTACGCGGTTGCTGTTCTCGTACGGCGTGAGGCGTTCGAGGAGCGTCTCCGTGCCGATCCGGGCGACTGGCAGGCCGTACAGCGCGGAGGCGGTGAGCAGTGCCGTGGAGAAGCAGCCGGCCACCAGCGCGGGCCGCATCCGCTCGTAGAGCACCTCGGCGAGGACCGGTGTGTCGAGCACCGTCAGCTCGGCGCCGATCTTCTCGGCCTCCCTCTCCAGGGCGCGCGACCAGCGGGCCGGCGCGCTGGGGTGGGGCTTGAACACCACGCGGTGGTGACCGAGTCGGACGGCGCCGCGAACCATCCGTAGGTGCAGGTTCTCCTCCTCCTCGGCGGTGAGAATGCCGAGCGCGGAGAGGTACTGGCCGAGCAGCAGGGCCGGTTCGTCGATCGCGGGCAACTCGTCCCCGCTGTCCTCGAGTTCGCCAAGCACCTTGGTGAACGCGTCCGTCGGCACGAGCTCGGGCGCGACGCCGAACTCGGTGAGCAGCAGGGGCGTGAGGCCCGGCACCAGGTCGAGGTGGAGCAGGCGGTCGATGCGCGTGCCGACCAGCGGGTCGATCTTGCTGCGGGTGGGGCCGTAGCTCATCAGGCCGTCCGCGTAGACGGTGAGGGGCGCGCCCGTGAAGATCTGCGCGACGCCGAGCGCCGGGTTGACCTGGATCGACTCGACGGTCAGCTCGATGTCGTCGTCACCGAGGTTCCAGGCCAGCCGCAGATGCCGCTCCCACAGCGGCACGTCGTTCAGGCGCGGGGCCCAACCGCCCGGGTGGAAGGGGGAGATGGTCTCGTTCCACGAGATCACGTCGTCGAACCGGTCGCGCAGCCGCTCGAAGCCGGGCATCTCGTCGACGCCGGGTGACGTCTCGGGCGTCGCCGTGTTGTTGGAGACCAGCAGGATGCGCCGGTCGGCGGGGCGGAAGCAGTCGGAGTCGACGGCCGCCGCGAGCGTGGCCGTGCCGTACAGCGTCGACGCCATGAAGATCTGGGTGGTCACGCGGCCACCCCTGTGGCGGCAGGGCGGCGGCGGAGCCGGCGCAGCCGTGTGGCGCGCTGTATGTCCATGGAGTCGAGGGCGTCGTCGAGGACGTCCTGCGGCATACGCCGCAATGCGACCGCACTCATCGACTTCAGTTTCCGTGCCACGGGAGGCTCGAACCTTTCGATGGAACCCAGGTGATGGGAAATAATCGCGCAGTAAGTACGTACGGCCTTCGGGAGGAGTTTATCCGCGTCCCGGTCCGCGGCTGTTTCCCGTACGACCTGGTCGAAGGCGCGAATGAAATCCAGCTGCCGTACGTCCCCGATCTGCGTCAGCGAGGATGACACGCCTCGCCGGTAGAACACGCCGAGCAGCCCCGACACGGCGAACGACTCGGCCTCGCGGTGCAGCCGCCAGATCCACGGCCGGTCCTCGGCCGTGCGCAGCCCGTCGGTGAAGTGCAGCAGGCCCCGGTCGGCCAGTCGGCGGTGGTAGATGCCCGCCCAGGCGTACGCGTAGTCGACGGAGGTGGAGCGGTCGGCGGGCAGGATCGCGTCGCGCGGGTTCAGCACCACGCCGCGCCGGCCGTGCGGCACCCGGTGGACGGAGCGGGCCCGTGCGGTGGTCTGGACATGGTCGGTGCGCACGAAGTCGCACCCCAAGTCCTCGATGACGGCGAGGAGTCGCTCGTAGTAGCCGGGTGCGAGCCAGTCGTCGCCGTCGAGGAACGTGAGGTACTCGCCACGCGCCGCGTCGATGCCGGTGTTGCGCGCGGTCGCCAGACCTCCGTTCTGCTCGTGTCTGACGTGCACGGCACCCTGGAGCTCGCGCTCCGCGCGCGCGAGGATGTCCGGAGTCTCGTCGCGCGAACAGTCGTCGACGAGAATGAATTCGAAGTCCTCACGCGCGTTGGCGCACAGGCTCTTCAGGGTGTCGGGTGCATATTGCTGCACGTTGTAGAACGGCACGATGACGGAGAGCTTGACCACCCAGTCGACGTTAGGCGGCGGCTTGGCATTCGTCTTGACCCACGGTGAGATGCCAGGTGAACGACGCGTGACGAAATGATGAACCCAAATTCTCTGTGCGCCGCTCCGGGGCCGATTCGCCATTCGTCGATGTGCTGTTAACCCTTTGTTGCATTCCGGTTGGGCCGAGCATCGGAATGCCTTCGTAACGTCTTCGGTGTGCCAGCAAGTACCTCGAACTCCTTGCGAGTTGCCGTCCTCGCGGATTCCGATACCCGGTGGAAATGGGGCGCGCTCACCGCGAACCGTATCGCGCCGAGCGAATCGGACATCCGGCTCGACGGCCATCTCCTGCGCGGCCGTGCCACCCCCACCGCCCGCCAGCTCGAAGAGGTCGGAGTCCGCGCGGACTCCCTCCGCGAAGTCACCGCCGTCGAGTTCCTGCGGACCATGCGGGAAGAGGCGTACGACATCGTCGTGCTCGCCCTCGTCGGTGGCGCCGTCCAGGCGATGCTGCACGGACTCTCGTACGCCTGGCGGGAGCGCGCCGCCGTGCAGGGGGACGTGAAGCGGCCCGTGGTCGTCACCGGCTATGTGGGCGTCGTCTACGAGAAGCTCGCCGACGGACTGCTGCTGCGGCACGGCGCGGACCTCGTCCTCGCCAACTCCCGCCAGGACGCGGAACGCTTTACCGCCGTGTACGAGGGAGTGGGCGCCGACGCCACGTCCGTGACAGAGGTCGCGCTGCCCTTCCTGGGCGGCGAAACCTACGTGCGGCACGACCCGTACACGGTCGTCTTCGCCGCACAGCCCTCCGTGCCTCAGAGCCGCAAGGACCGTACGTACCTGCTGGAGCGGCTCGTCCGGCACGCGCGGCTGCACCCGGACCGCGAGGTCCTGCTGAAACTGCGCTCCAAGCCGGGCGAACACACCACGCACATCGAGGAGCAGCCCTACCAGAAACTGGCGCAGCGGCTGGACCTGCCCGCCAACTTCCGCCTGGTGTACGGGAACATGGGCGACGTCCTCGACCACACCGACCTGCTGGTGACGGTCAGCTCCACGGCCGCTCTGGAGTCCCTGCACCGCCGTATCCCCACGGTCGTCCTGACCGACCTGGGAGTACGGGAAGCGCTCGGCAACCACCACTTCGTCGGCTCCGGGTGCCTCGCCTCCTGGAACCAACTCGACGCCGGACACCGGCCGTCGCCCCACGAGGAGTGGGTGGCCCGGCAGGGCGTCGCCGCTGGGGGCACCTCCCGGACGAAGTCTGGGGGCGGGTCGTACGACACGGCCTTCGACGCGGCACGTGAGCGCCTCACCGGACTGCTGGCCCAGGGCCGACTCCCGCCCCTCGCCCCCTACTACACCCCCGCCACCGCGCCCGGCCATCTGCCCGGCCTCCTCGCCCGCCACCACCTCGGCCCGGACGGCGGCCCGCTGCCCGGCGCGCCCGACGCCGACCGCGAGCCCGGTCCGGTGCGGCAGATCGTGCGCCGGGCGGCGCGCGGTGCCTACCGGCACGGCGTGCAGCGCGTGGCGCCCGTCATCCGGCGGATGGGCGAGCTGTGAGCGCCGAGACCGCGGGCGAGCACACCGCGAACGCCGCTGAGAGTGCGGGCGAGCGAGCGGTGAGCGCCCGGATCCCTTCCCAAGGAGTGCAAGGAGTGCAAGGAGTGCAGCGAATGTCCCACTCGGAAGCGGGCCGAGCGACGCCGGTACGTCGCGTGCTTGCGGTGATCCCCGCCCGGGGCGGCTCCAAGGGCGTCCCCGCCAAGAACCTCGCACCCGTCGGCGGCGTACCGCTGGTGGCCCGCGCCGTGCGCGAGTGCCGCGCGACCCGGCTCGTCACGGACGTCGTCGTCTCCACGGACGACACCGCGATCGCGGCCGTCGCCCGTGAGGCGGGCGCCGAGGTCGTCCTGCGGCCCGCCGCCATCGCCGGCGACACCGCCACCTCCGAGGCCGCCGTCCTGCACGCCATGGACGCCCACGAGGCCCTGCACGGCGTCCCCGTCGACGCGGTCCTGCTCGTGCAGTGCACCAGCCCGTTCATCGTCCGCGAGGACATCGACGGGGTCGCCGCCGCAGTCGTGGAGCAGGGGGCGGACACCGCGCTCACCGTCGCGCCCTTCCACGGATTCATCTGGCGGGACGCGGACGACGACCCGGCGCTCGGCCACGCGCGGCGCGCCGAGTCCGCGGGCGGGGCCACGACCGTGGCCCACACCACGGCCGCAGCCACGGCCGCAGCCACGATCACGGCCACAGACGGCGGTTACGGCGTCAACCACGACAAGGCCTTCCGCCCCCGTCGCCAGGACCGCCCCCAGGACCTTCTGGAGACCGGTGCCGCGTACGCCATGGACGCCGCCGGACTGCGGGAGCACAAGCACCGGTTCTTCGGGCGTACGGAGCTCGTACGGACCGACCCTGCACGGGTGTTGGAGATCGACGACCCGCACGACCTCGCCCGCGCACGGGCGTTGGCGCCGCTTTTCGACGCGGCCCTCCCCCAGGTTCTCGACTCCGCTCGGACGCGGGAGACGCCCATCGACGCCCTTCCGACCGCCGCCGACATCGACGCGGTCGTACTCGACTTCGACGGCACTCAGACCGACGACAGGGTGCTGATCGACTCCGACGGACGGGAGTTCGTCTCCGTGCACCGCGGGGACGGACTCGGCATCGCGGCCCTTCGCAGGAGTGGTCTGACGATGCTGATCCTGTCCACGGAACAGAACCCGGTCGTCGCCGCACGGGCCCGGAAGCTGCAGATTCCGGTGCTCCACGGCATCGACCGGAAAGACCTCGCACTGAAGCAGTGGTGCGAGGAGCAGGGCATCGCGCCTGAGCGCGTGCTCTACGTCGGCAACGACGTCAACGACCTCCCGTGCCTCGCCCTCGTCGGCTGGCCCGTGGCGGTCGCGAGCGCCCACGACGTCGTGCGCGGCGCCGCACGCGCGGTCACCACCGTCCCCGGTGGCGACGGCGCGATCCGAGAGATCGCCAGCTGGATCCTCGGCCCTTCTCTCGACTCCCTCGACACGTAAGGAAAGTTCCTGTCATGAGTGCTGTGACCTCCATCTCCCGTCTGCGCACCTTCGGTTCGAAGACCGCCGGCCCCGGTCAGCCGGTCTATGTCACCGGCGAGATCGGTATCAACCACAACGGCGACCTCGAGAACGCCTTCAAGCTGATCGACGTGGCCGCCGAGGCCGGCTGCGACGCCGTGAAGTTCCAGAAGCGCACCCCGGAGATCTGCACCCCGCGCGACCAGTGGGACATTGAGCGCGACACCCCCTGGGGCCGCATGACCTACATCGACTACCGCCACCGCGTGGAGTTCGGTGAGAGCGAGTACCGCCAGATCGACGAACACTGCAAGAAGCGCGGCATCGCCTGGTTCGCCTCCCCGTGGGACACCGAAGCCGTCGCCTTCCTGGAGAAGTTCGACGTTCCCGCCCACAAGGTCGCGTCCGCCTCCCTCACGGACGACGAACTGCTGCGTGCCCTGCGCGCGACGGGCCGCACGGTCATCCTGTCCACGGGCATGTCGACGCCGAAGCAGATCCGCCACGCGGTAGAGATCCTGGGCAGCGACAACATCCTTCTCTGCCACGCCACCTCGACCTACCCGGCGAAGGCCGAGGAGCTCAACCTCTGCGTCATCAACACCCTCCAGGCCGAGTACCCGAACGTCCCGATCGGCTACTCCGGCCACGAGACGGGCCTGCAGACCACGCTCGCCGCGGTCGCCCTCGGCGCCGCCTTCGTCGAGCGCCACATCACCCTCGACCGCGCCATGTGGGGCTCCGACCAGGCCGCATCCGTCGAGCCGCAGGGTCTCACGCGCCTCATCCGCGACATCCGCACCATCGAGGCGTCGCTGGGTGACGGTGTGAAGAAGGTCTACGAGTCCGAGCTCGGCCCGATGAAGAAGTTGCGCCGCGTCCAGGGTGTCGTCGCCGAGGCCGAGATCGCCGCGGCCGCGGGCGAGCCGGTAGCGGTCTGAGCGCCTGACAGCCTCTGACGACGGGACGGTCGTACGCAGATGAGCCTCCGCGCCAAAACCGCCGGGCTGCACACTCTCGCCTTCGTCGAGAGCCCGGTCCAGCTTCTGAACGTGCTGGAGTGGGCCCGCACCCACGCGCTCCAAGGCCCCGACACAAGGCCCTCGCAAGGAACCGGCCCGGCGCCCGGCGCGGGGCTCACCCTCGTCGTCCTGTCTCCCAACGACCCCATGACACGGGGCCAGCTGCGCCGTATGGCGGGGCTGGCGCGGGACGAGGGGTACGGGGTGCGGTGGGAGGAGGCGCGCGGCGGTACGACGGCCCCGTTCCACACCATCACGGGCCTGGCACCGCTGTTGCGCGGGGCGAGCCGCGTCGTGATGGGCGACCCGTTCTCCCGCTACGTACAGCTCCTGCTGGCCATCACCCGGGCCGAGGACCTGGTGGTCGTGGACGACGGCACGGCGACGATGGAGTTCGTCTCCCAACTCGCCCGCGGTGAACGCCTGGTCCGCTGGCACCGCAAGGGCGGCCGCCCCGGCCCGCGCGACCTCCTCTTCGCCCCGATCTCGTCCTCGGCACGCCACCGCCTGACGCCGCGTGAGGGCAGGCGCGTGGAGGTCTTCTCGTCCATGCCGATTGATGAGGCCCCCGAGGGCGTCACGGTCACGGCGAACGACTTCTCCTGGACCCGCGCCCGCTACGGCCCGCCGCGCATCACGAAGGGCGCCGACCTGGTCGGCACCTCCCTGGTGGAGACGGGTGTGGTGGACGGCGACCGCTACCTGACGGCGGTGCGGTCCCTGTCCCTCACCCACGGCGCGACCCGCTACTTCGCCCACCGCCGCGAGAGCCCCGAGAAACTCCACCGCCTGGCCGTCGAGACCGGGCTGGAGATCGTCCGCCCGGACCTTCCCCTGGAACTGATCGCCCGCCGCGGGCCCATCGGCCGCACGGTCCTCAGTTTCCCCTCCACGGTCGTCCACACCCTCCCGCTGGCGCTCGCCGGCACCGAGGTCCGTGTCGCCGTCTGCGACATCGACCCGGCGTGGCTCACAGAGAACGCCTCGCCCCGAGCACAGGGTTTCTTGTCGGGCGTCACGGGCACGGCACGCAACGTACACCGGCTGGCGGCGGTGAGCGCCGTCTGCTAGGGCCTGTCTGTCCTTGCCTGTGCGGGGAGTCGGTCCCCGCGCCGTGTGGTGCTGCGATGACGGCCGCCTATGCTGCTCACAGGGAAACGGTCGACCGGCCTGGGTGAGACCGACCGTTTACGCCGACGTTCTGGACAGCTTGTCGGGTGGGGTGGCCGACGGATGCCTTCGTTGAGCAGCCGAAAATTCGGGGGAGATCTGCGCAACGACGCGGAACACTTGGGCCGACCGATGAGTTCTGCCAGGCGTGCCGGTCTTCACCGGTGTCACCACCCACGTCCATGCCGACGGCCCTTGGCTGCGAGGCAACTGTGACCAGGAACCCCAGCGAGGTACTGCCATGTTAGCTGCGATCCAAGAACGACCGGCCGTGCAGGCGGGCCGCACACCGACGGTGGTGCGGCTGCTGGTACTGGCCACGTTCGTGGTGATCCTCAACGAGACCATCATGATCAACGCTATCCCGCGGTTGATGGACTCGTTGCGCATCACCGAGCAGTCGGCGCAGTGGGTGTCCACCGCGTTCATGCTCACCATGGCCGCGGTGATTCCGATCACCGGCTGGTTCCTGCAGCGGGTCACCACCCGCCAGGCCTACGCGACAGCGATGGGCGTGTTCCTCGCGGGTACCGTCCTGTCAGCCGTCGCCCCGTCCTTCGAGGTGCTGCTGCTGGGTCGGATCGTGCAGGCCGCAGGCACGGCCGTGATGATGCCCCTGCTGATGACCACCTTGATGATCGTGGTGCCCGAGCATGACCGCGGCCGGGTGATGGGCAACGTCACCCTGGCGATCTCGGTGGCGCCCGCGCTCGGACCTGCCGTGGCCGGGCTGATCCTGCAGGTCGGCTCCTGGCGACTGCTGTTCGTGGTCGTCTTGCCGATCGCGGCTCTGGTGACCTTGTTCGGGCTGCGCAAGGTGGACAACATCGGCGACCCGCAGGTGAGCTCCATCGACTGGCTCAGCGTGGGCGTGGCGGCGCTCGGCTTCGGCGGACTGGTGTACGGCCTGAGCCTCTTCGGCGACAGCGACAGCGACGGCAGGGTCGGGCTCGGCATCGGCATCACCATCGCCGGGGTCGCGGCCATCGCGGTTTTCGTGATCCGCCAGCTCAGACTGCAACGCACCGGTGTGCCTCTGATGGACCTGCGCACCCTCGGGCACCGCACCTACAGCCTGTCCTTGGTCCTCATGTCCATCGGGTTCCTGGCGATGCTCGGGTCGATGATCCTGCTGCCGCTGTATCTGCAGAACTTGCGTGGGCTCAGCCCGCTGGAGACCGGCCTGCTGGTCATGCCGGGCGGTCTGCTCATGGGCCTGCTGGGACCGACCATCGGAAAGGTGTTCGACCGGTTCGGCAGTCGGCCACTGGTGCTGCCCGGCTCGATCGGCATGGTGCTCGCCCTCGGCGGGTTCACCCAGGTCTCGATGACGATGCCGTTCTGGCAGGTGCTGGGACTGCACGCGCTGTTGATGGTCAGCCTGGCGGCGACGTTCACCCCGGTCTTCACGCTCGGCATGGGCGGGCTTCCCCCGCACCTGTACTCGCACGGCAGCTCGATGCTCGGGACGCTGCAGCAAGTCGCCGCAGCGTTCGGGACCGCGCTGGTGGTGACCGTGATGTCCGCGCGCACCAGTCACCTGGTCGCCGACGGCGTCGCCGCCGTGCCCGCACAGGTGAGCGGGATGAAGCTGGCCTTTGGCGTCACGGCCGCCCTCGCCCTGGCAACGATCGTCGTCGCGGCGAAGCTGCCGCACCGGATCGCGGGCGCCGGCACCCAAGACCACGGCAGCGCCGACGCGGACCCGCCCGCCGACGGACACCCCGGCCAAGACGAGCCCGCCACTGCCAACAAGACCTGACCGGCACGCACGTGGTCAGACGCCGTCGCTGATCACCTTGATAGGCATCTTGCGGTCGGCCAGCATGTCCAGGTCCTGCTGTGCGGGCCGGCCGAGGTTGGTCAGGTAGCCCCAACCCCCAGGGCATCCGGTCGGCCGTTTGAACAGGCGGAAGAGCCGACCATGTACAGACGCTCCGGCCTACCGGGCCAAGGCGGCCCTGACCCGATCAACGCCATGCGTTCGACCCGCTGATGGATACTGCTCATGGCTGCTTGCTCCGTTCGAGTGGTCCACGCCCCGGGGCCGTTCGCGCGGTCGCCGGGGTCTTGCCTGTCTCGCTCTGGGCAATCGGCCCGTCACACACAGCGGTACCGTTGAAACACAGGTCATTGTTAAGAGCGTTAAACGGCGCGGGGAGTGGCACGCATGGGCGACCGACAGCCGAACGAGGGTCTGAGGAGGCTTACGCCGCTACGGGCTGGACGCTGCGGCGGTTCGCCCAGGAGGTCAATAAGATCGCCACCGAGCGGGGGACGCCTACGCGGTACCAACCGCCATCGGTGCACCAGTGGCTAGACGGGCACATGCCCAAGGAAGAAGTACGCCCCCTGATCCTGGAGGCGCTTGCCCGTCACCTCAAACGCCCGGTCGCACACGCTGAGGCCGGCTTTTCCCCGCCTGCCTACGACAGGAACGACGTCAGCACCGTTGAAGGGTTGCTGGACCTCGGCAGTCAAGATATGGACCCCTCACGCCGCAGCGTCATAGGAGCGGGAGCAAAACTCTTCTCTGTGGTTTTAGCCATTCCGGGATGGCAGGACGTCGTAGGCCGCATGGAAGCGATCCAGACTGGACGAATACCCTCGTCGACCACCTCAAGGCCACCGCGGACTCCCGGTCATGCGGCGGTACATAGACAACGAGCATCATTACCCGTGTGCGCTCGACGGCAGCCGGAAGGCCAGCTGACGATCGCTCAGTTCTCCGTGACGTAGAGCGGGCTCCCAAACCCTACCCAAGGGACGCCTTCTCCCACGGCCGGGCCGGCGAACCCCGACGCTCAAGAAGCCTGCCATTACCGGCAGGTAGGGACATTTGCCTCTAGCGGTCATGCGGGATCCCTGGAGAGACTCGTCGCCCAGCACGGGAACGCCGGCGATCCAGCGCTGCACACGTGCGACTCGTACACGAGTCAGTACAAGGAAGAGTCATCGCCACCCACGCGAGGCTCACCCGATGGTGCGGTGATGCAAGCCAAGCGGTCATGGCCGCAACCGTACAGAGCGGAGCCGAGACGGGCTTTAGCAAAGCCTCCGTACCGTGAGGCGCGCCTACCCCAAAACCCGACCCCAGAAAAGGCACACCCTTCCATGCATGCACGCACCCGCCGCCGGCGCCGTACAGCGGC
>CAMLJW010000086.1 GCA_946480485.1 uncultured Streptomyces sp.
CGGAGACGATGGCGCCGGCGTGGCCCATCGTCTTGCCCTCGGGGGCGGTGAAGCCGGCGACGTAGCCGACGACCGGCTTCGTCACGTGGGCCTTGATGTAGTCGGCCGCGCGCTCCTCGGCGTCGCCGCCGATCTCGCCGATCATCACGATCACGTCGGTCTCCGGGTCGGCCTCGAAGGCCTCCAGGCAGTCGATGTGCGTCGTGCCGATGACGGGGTCGCCGCCGATGCCGACGGCCGACGAGAAGCCGATGTCCCGGAGCTCGTACATCATCTGGTAGGTCAGCGTGCCTGACTTCGAGACCAGGCCGATACGGCCCGGCTTCGTGATGTCGCCCGGGATGATGCCGGCGTTCGACTGGCCGGGGGTGATCAGACCCGGGCAGTTCGGGCCGATGATCCGCGTCTTGTTGCCCTTCGACTTCGCGTACGCCCAGAAGGCCGCGGAGTCGTGGACGGCGATGCCCTCGGTGATGACGACCGCGAGCGGGATCTCGGCGTCGATGGCCTCGACGACGGCGACCTTGGCGAAGGCCGGCGGCACGAAGAGGACGGATACGTTGGCACCCGTCTTCTCCATGGCCTCGGCGACCGTGCCGAAGACGGGGATCTCGTTGCCGTCGATGTCGACGGAGGTGCCCGCCTTGCGCGGGTTCACACCGCCGACGATGTTCGTGCCGTCGGCCAGCATGAGCTTGGTGTGCTTCATGCCCGTGGCACCGGTCATGCCCTGGACGATGACCTTGCTGTCCTTGTTGAGGAAGATAGCCATGGCTGTGGTGTTCCCTCGTCCTTTACTTGGCCGCGGCCAGCTCGGCGGCCTTGTCGGCCGCGCCGTCCATGGTGTCCACGCGCTGCACGAGCGGGTGGTTGGCGTCCGACAGGATCTTGCGACCCAGGTCCGCGTTGTTGCCGTCGAGGCGCACGACCAGGGGCTTGGTGACTTCCTCGCCCTTGTCGGCGAGCAGCCGCAGCGCCTGGACGATGCCGTTGGCGACTTCGTCGCAGGCGGTGATGCCGCCGAAGACGTTGACGAAGACCGACTTGACGGCCGGGTCGCCCAGGATGATCTCCAGGCCGTCCGCCATGACCTGCGCCGAAGCGCCGCCACCGATGTCGAGGAAGTTGGCGGGCTTCACGCCGCCGTGCGCCTCACCGGCGTACGCGACGACGTCGAGGGTGCTCATGACGAGACCCGCGCCGTTGCCGATGATGCCGACCTCGCCGTCGAGCTTGACGTAGTTGAGGTTCTTGGCCTTGGCGGCGGCCTCGAGCGGGTCCGCCGCGTCCTTGTCCTCGAGGGCCTCGTGCTCCGGCTGGCGGAAGTCGGCGTTGGCGTCCAGGGACACCTTGCCGTCGAGGGCCAGGATGTCGCCGGAGGCGACCTTGGCGAGCGGGTTGACCTCGACGAGGAGCGCGTCCTCGGCGACGAAGGTCTTCCACAGGGTCACCAGCACCTCGGCAACCTTCTCAGCGACCTCGGCCGGGAACTTCGCCTGGGCGACGATCTCACGGGCCTTCTCGATCGACACACCCTCGTTGGAGTCGACCGGGACCTTCGCGAGGGCCTCGGGGGTCTTCTCCGCGACCTCCTCGATATCCATGCCGCCCTGGACGGACGCCATGGCGAGGAAGGTGCGGTTCGTACGGTCGAGAAGGTACGAGACGTAGTACTCCTCGAGGATCTCGGGGGCCGTCTCGGCGATCATCACCTTGTGGACCGTGTGGCCCTTGATGTCCATGCCGAGGATGTCCGTCGCACGGGCGACGGCCTCGTCCGGGGTGGCGGCCAGCTTCACGCCGCCGGCCTTGCCGCGGCCACCGACCTTGACCTGGGCCTTGACGACTGACTTGCCGCCAAGACGCTCGGTCGCCGCACGCGCCCCCTCAGGCGTGTCGATGACTTCACCGGCCAGCACCGGTACACCGTGCTTGGCGAAGAGGTCCCTCGCCTGGTACTCGAACAGGTCCACGCGCGTCCGTCCCTATCAGTGATCTCGCCGCTCTGCGCTCTGCGGTCTGCTGTCTGCGTGGGCGTGCCGCGAGGGCAACGTGACTGCGCGGTCACAAGGAGGGCGTGGGCACGGTGGCCGGCACGCGGCATGTCCGTCTCGCAGGTTATCCCCGCCGACTGCGGGGTCGTAAATCGCAGATCACACCTGCGCGGTGATAACGGTCACAGATTCTGTCCCGCCAGGGCCTCACCAGGCGGGGGTTGGCCTGGTGAGGCCCCTCGCCCCCCTGAGAGGCGCTCGACAAGCCCCTCAGGGATGCAGGGCGGAAGGTCCCCACCTCGGACTCGGGCGGAGACCTACGCCTCGGCTGGTTGCCGTACGTTCGCCCGTACCCAGGACACGATCGATGCCGTCGTCGCGCCGGGTGTGAAGATCTCAGCGACGCCCTTCTCCTTGAGAGGCGGGATGTCCGCCTCTGGGATGATGCCACCGCCGAAGACCTTGATGTCCTCGGCGTCGCGGTCCTTGAGGAGCTTGATGACGGCGGCGAAGAGCGTGTTGTGGGCGCCGGAGAGGATGGAGAGCCCGATCGCGTCGGCGTCCTCCTGGATCGCGGTGTCGACGATCTGTTCGGGCGTCTGGTGGAGGCCCGTGTAGATGACCTCCATGCCCGCGTCGCGCAGCGCCCGCGCGATCACCTTGGCCCCGCGATCATGGCCGTCGAGCCCCGGCTTGGCCACCACCACGCGGATCGGACCGGCTGCCACACCCATCACTGCTGCCTCCATGAACCGACTACCCCGGTCTGCAGAGAACGATCTGCAGAGATCTGTTTGAACCTGTTGGGACCTGCCTCGACCGCAACGGCCTGTAAAACTGATAACACTCCGCGACGGCGACAGCGACTCGTCGAATCGATCTCGTCGGCTCGCCGCGGTCTCTTCTACCTCGCCGCGTTCTCTTCTACCTCAGGTATGCCCCAGCGGACAGGGACCCAGCACCGCCGCGGTCGGGGAAGTAAACGAACGTTATCGCCAGCATCCCGCAAGCGGCAGTTTCCCGGTGGAGACCGAGGGGCAAATCACACGAGGTTCATCGAAAACCGTTCCGTGTGCGCGCTGCTGCGACGTTCCCCCTTCCAGGACGCCGGGCAGCATGTCGAGCCGCTCAACTCACCGTTGACCTGTGACTTACGCGGCCGAGCTGCTCGGTCGACACAGCCTCCGAACGCCCCCAAGACCCTTTCCGTTCGAACGCTCATCGAACGCCGGGCCAAAGCCGCGTCCACAGTCCGCCGAAAGGCTGCCGAATGCCCGTTTCCCGCCAGGGGGAAACCTGCCGAAGATTGTCGCGTCCGCGTACTGCCGGGTACAGTCACGGCACTGCTCTGCCAGCCCCTGTCGTCGAGGCGAAAGAGAAGTTGGTGAACGACCGTCACCCGTCGGGGACCGCGTCTCCCCCGACTCCGGCTCCCGAAGCCACCTCGGCGCACTACGCGTCCCATGGCCAGCAGGGAGTCCGGTACGGCGACTTCACCAGGTATGACGGACACTCCGCCGCCGGTTTCGACGCGACTGCCACCGGCGCCTACGACACGACGGGCGCCTACGCGACGACGACCTTCGAGACCGATCCCCTCTTCGGCGACCTGCCGGGCTGCGGCACGGATTCGTACGACACCACGCAGTGGTCCACCGGCACTCACGAGACGCTCGGCAGTCACCAGACATTTGGCAGCCACCAGACGCTGGATTACGACCCGTACGCGACCCAGCACCACTTCGCGTACGACACGGGCAGCCATGACGCGACCGGCATCTGGCCGGACACCGCCGGTTACCAGCAGCTCGCCGAGGTCCAGACACAGTTCCCCAGCCCCGAAGCCACCGGTCAGTGGGACGCGAACGCCTGGCGCCAGGCCGAGCCGTTCGACCAGGCCCAGCAGTGGAGCAGGCACACCGTCGACACGGGCGCGTACGACGCGACGGCATGGAACTTGGACGGCGGCGGCGACCACCAGCACGAGTCCTACGACCAGCAGGCCACAGCGACCTTCGAGCAGGTCGGGTACGACGAACCGGCCGCCGTGGAGGGCGAGTTCACCCCCTGCGCCGCCCCGGTTCCCGACCCTCGTGCCAGCGCCGATGCCGACCCGCGCACCGGCACCGGCACTCACGAAGATTTCCCGCCCCTCGACGACGCCGAAGAGATCAGCCCCGTCGCCACCACCATCGCCGGCCCGCCCCCACGCTCGGCGTCCCCAGCACCGGGGCGCGGCGCATCCCGTGGAGCCGCCCGCTCCCGTCGTCGCACCCCGCCCAAACGTTCCGCGCTGCTGACAGTCGCCGTGCCCTCCGCGTGTGTGATGGGTGTGGCCGGGATCGCGGCCGCGTCCGTGAGCGTGGGGAGCGGGGACGAGGCCAAGGAGACGACGGCTGCGCCCGATACGAGTGCCGTGAAGCCGTCGGCCGCCAACAACAAACTGGACACACAGCTCGAGAACCTCTCCGCGGAAGCGAACGACTTCGCCGACCGCGCGAGCCGTACACAGGAACGGATCGACCTCAAGGCCCAGCAGGAGTCCGAGAAGAAGAGGGCGGCGGCGGAGGCGGCCCGCAAGGAGCGGCTGCGTCCGAAGTTCGCGCTGCCGGTCGCGCAGAAGGGACTCAGCGCCTACTTCGGCCAGTCCGGCATCAACTGGATGTCCGTGCACACCGGCATAGACTTCCCCGTCTCGTACGGCACGACGGTGATGGCGGCGACCGACGGCACGGTCCGTACGGAGTGGAACAGCGCGTACGGGAATATGGCGATCGTTACGGCCAAGGACGGTACGGAAACGTGGTATTGCCACCTCTCCAGCTACAAGGTCGCATCCGGGACCGTCGTGAAGGCCGGTGACCCGATCGCGTTCTCCGGCAACTCCGGCAACTCGACCGGCCCGCACCTCCACTTCGAGGTGCGCCCGGGCGGCGGCTCGGCGATCGACCCGCTGCCGTGGCTGCGCAGCCATGGCATGAACCCGACGTAAGCGAACCCTCTGCTGCGGTGGGCGTCCCTGGGGGCGCCTACCCCCAGATACCCGCATCGGCCTGAACGGCCCGTCCTCAAACGCCGGACAGGCTGTCTGGTCGGGACTTTCAAAACGCCCCCTCAATCTGAAACTAAAGCTTCTCCACCGGCGCGTACCTCAGAAGAAGTCGCTTCGGCTTCGTGTCGCCGAAGTCGATCGTCGCCTCCGCGTTCGTCCCCGTGCCCTTCACGCCGACCACCGTGCCGAGCCCGAACTGGTCGTGTGTGACCCGGTCCCCCACCACCAGCGACACCACCGGCTTCTCGGTGGCGCCGCCCCGCCGCGTCGCGAAGCCGGACGCGCCCGAGGCCGCAGACCGGGAGGAGGACAGAGAGGCCACCACACCCGCGGCCGGGCCGGAGGACACCGCCCCCATGGACCCGGTCCGCTTCCACTTCAGATGCGTGTCCGGGATCTCCTCCAGGAAGCGGGACGGCGGGTTGTAGGAGGGCTGCCCCCAGGCGCTCCGCATCGAAGACCGCGTCAGATACAGCCGCTCCCGCGCGCGTGTGATGCCGACGTACGCGAGCCGCCGCTCCTCCTCCAGTTCCTTGGTCTGGCCGAGCGCGCGCATGTGCGGGAAGACGCCGTCCTCCATGCCGGTCAGGAACACCACAGGGAATTCGAGGCCCTTGGCGGTGTGGAGGGTCATGAGGGTGATGACTCCGGACCCGTCCTCCTCCTCGTCCGGGATCTGGTCGGAGTCGGCGACGAGCGCGACCCGCTCCAGGAATTCGGAGAGCCCGCCCGACGCCTCACCCTCACCGGCGTCCTGCTCGAACTCCAGGGCTACGGCGGCGAGTTCCTGAAGGTTCTCGATACGGGTCTCGTCCTGCGGGTCCGTGGACGCCTGCAACTCGGCCAGGTAACCGGTCCGTTCGAGCACCGCCTCCAGGACCGTGGCAGGGCCGGCGCCCGACTCGACGATGGTCCGCAGGTCCTCCATGAGCGTGTTGAACCGCTTGACGGCGTTCGTGGAACGGGCGGCCATGCCGTACGCCTCGTCGACGCGCCGCAACGCCTGCGCGAAGCTGGTCTTCTCGCGCGACGCGAGCGCGTCGATCATCGCCTCGGCGCGCTCGCCGATGCCGCGCTTGGGTACGTTCAGGATGCGGCGCAGGGGGACGGAGTCCTCGGGGTTGGACAGGACCCTCAAGTAGGCGAGGACGTCACGGACTTCCTTGCGCTCGTAGAAGCGGACGCCGCCGACGACCTTGTAGGGCAGGCCGACACGGATGAAGACCTCTTCGAAGACACGGGACTGCGCGTTCGTACGGTAGAAGACGGCGACTTCGCCCGCCTTCGCGTCACCGGCGTCCGTCAGCCGGTCGATTTCGTCGGCGATGAACTGCGCCTCGTCGTGCTCCGTGTCGGCGACGTAACCGGTGATCTGCGCGCCCGCGCCCGCGTTGGTCCACAGGTTCTTGGGGCGGCGGCTCTCGTTGCGCTCGATGACCGCGTTGGCGGCGCTCAGGATCGTCTGCGTGGAGCGGTAGTTCTGCTCCAGCAGGATCGTCGTCGCGTCCGGATAGTCCTCCTCGAACTGGAGGATGTTGCGAATGGTCGCGCCGCGGAAGGCGTAGATGGACTGGTCGGCGTCACCGACGACGCACAGCTCGCCGGGGTCGTCGACAGCGCCCACGAGTTCGCGTACGAGCGCGTACTGGGCGTGGTTCGTGTCCTGGTACTCGTCCACGAGGACGTGGCGGAAGCGGCGGCGGTAGTGCTCGGCGACGTCCGGGAAGGCGCGCAGAAGGTTGACCGTCGTCATGATCAGGTCGTCGAAGTCCAGAGCGTTCGCCTCGCGCAGCCGCGACTGGTAGAGCGCGTACGCCTGGGCGAGGGTCTTCTCGAAACCATCGGCTGCCTGGTTCGCGAAGTCCTCCTCGTCGATCAGCTCGTTCTTCAGGTTCGAGATCTTGGCACTGAAGGACTTGGGCGGGAAGCGTTTCGGGTCGAGGTCCAGGTCGCGACAGACCAGGGCCATGAGGCGCTTCGAGTCGGCGGCGTCGTAGATGGAGAACGACGAGGTGAAGCCGAGCTTCTTCGACTCTCTGCGCAGGATGCGGACGCACGCGCTGTGGAAGGTCATCACCCACATCGCGTTGGCGCGTGGGCCGACGAGGTGCTCGACGCGCTCCTTCATCTCGCCTGCGGCCTTGTTGGTGAAGGTGATCGCGAGGATCTGGCCCGAGTGCACGTTCCGCTCGCCGAGCAGGTACGCGATTCGATGCGTGAGCACACGGGTCTTGCCGGAGCCGGCGCCGGCCACGATGAGCAGGGGGGAGCCACAGTGCACGACCGCCGCGCGCTGGTTGTCGTTCAGCCCGTCCAGGAGCGCGGCCGCGTCCACATGCGGCCGCGGGGCGCCGTCGCGGTAGTACGCGTCCCGGCTCGGCGGCACGTCGAAACAGCCGTCGAACAGGTCGTCCGGAACCGGCTCCGGCGCCTCGTCCTCGGGCGGCGGCGGGGGCTCTCCCTCGTGGGCCCGCGAAGGCCTGAGGTCCGCCAGGAAGCTGTCATCAAAGAGGCTGCTCATCGCCTTCCGAGTCTAGGCTCCCCCACTGACACCTCGCCGCCACCCTGGAACTCCGCCCGAGAACTCCGCGGGAATCGGGAATCCGGGCAGGTTCCGTTCGTTTTCAGAAACCGGGGATCTTCCAGAGCGGGCCACCCCGGGAACTCCTTCACTCTCCAGCACCGCTCCGTTACGGTCGGCGACGATCATGCGGAAGACGATCGAGCGGAGACGATCAGGCAGAGACACGCCTTGTCCCGCCGCACTGATCCACCGCCGTCCCGCCCGTAACGACACCTTCACGCTCGTAGGCCGACCGTGCGTCCAGAGCCCGCCGTCGCGGGGCGCCGGAGCCTGCGATGAATGCCGTGGCCGGGGCGGCACGACTCCGGTGCCCCAAAGAGCGGAGTCCGCTACATCGGACAACTAGCCACAATCCTTTCTGGATTGACTTCGGAGAGTGACGCTTGAGGCTAAGGTCACGAAAACATATCCCGCATATCGCCCACCAACCTTCACAAGGGCCACACGCGTTAGCTAGCTTTCCCTTAGGCCGCTCGACCTCACACCGGCGAACGTCGCCGGGCCGTGCGGCCTCCGCCGAGTCCGGTACGCCCTTGTGGCCGACGGAGCCGGGGACCCAACCGACCTTGGGGTGAATCGGTCCAACTCCCTTAAGGGACAGAGACCGTAGGGCATACCTTCCGGAGCACTCGCCCGAACCCGACAGCTAACCCGGTAGGCGGACGACGGAAGGAGTCGCCCTCGTGGCGTCGCACGGCAAATCGCGGACATCCCGCAGCCCCATGGGCATGCGGACCCCTGCCCTCGCCACAGCCGCTCTCACCTCGGTGGCTCTGCTCTCGCAGTCGGCCAACGCGTCGCCGTCCGCGGAACCCAGGCCGAGCGTCGAGGAGGTCCAGAAAAAGGTCGAGGACCTCTACCAGCAGGCGGAGACAGCCACCGAGAAGTACAACGGGGCCAAGGAGAGGACCACCAAGCAGCGCAAGCACGTCGGCACCCTCCTGGACAACGTGGCCGGGCAGACGCAGAAGCTCAACGAGGCGCGCGAGGAACTCGGTACGTTCGCCGCCGCCCAGTACCGCACGGGCGCCTCCGCCCCCGGCACCGCGACCATGTTGCTCGCGGAGAACCCGCAGGACTACTTCGACCAGACCCAGCTGATGGACCGGCTGACCAGCCGCCAGAAGCAGGCCGTCGACGACTACACCACGCAGCAGGCCGCGACGACGAAGAAGCGTCAGGAGGCCACCGAGAGCCTGGAGACGCTCACCAGGTCGCAGAGCACCCTGAAGTCCTCAAAGGCGGAGGTCCAGCGGAAGCTCGCCAAAGCGCGCGAACTGCTCTCGGATCTGACCGCCGAGGAGAAGGCGCGGCTCGCGGCGATCGAGAAGAGGAAGCAGGAGGAGGCCCGGCGCAAGGCGGAGGAACTGGCGCGGCAGCAGGCCGCGGCTGCGGCCGAGGAGGAGAGGCAGCGCCAGGAGCAGCAGGCCCAGCAGGACGCGGGCACCTCCACTACCAAGGGCGAGAAGGCGCTCGCCTTCGCCGAAGCCCAGACCGGCAAGCCGTACGTCTGGGGCGCGACCGGCCCCGGCTCCTACGACTGCTCCGGCCTCACTCAGGCCGCCTGGAAGGCCGCCGGCGTCACCCTCCCGCGCACCACCTGGGACCAGGTCAAGGTCGGCACGACGGTCTCGGTCGCCAACGCCCAGCCCGGCGACCTCGTGTTCTTCTACGACGACATCAGCCACGTCGGCATCTACAAGGGCCACGGCATGATGGTCCACGCCCCGAAGCCGGGGGCGTACGTCCGCGAGGAGTCGATCTACTACATGCCGATCCACAGCGTGGTCCGCCCGGCTTGAGCCACGCGCGTGTGAAGGCCTTCGCGGACCATGGGCGCGTGAAGTCTTCGTGGACCATGGGCGCGTGAAGTCTTCGTGGACCATGCGCGCGTGGGAGGCATTTCGTCGCTTCCCTCAGGTCCAGAGCACCGCGATGAAGATGTTCGCGGTGGTCAGCCCGCCCACGAGCCCGAACAGACCCTTCTCCACCTGCTCCTCGTCCCGCTTCACGTAGACGAGCCCAAGAATCACGATCAGCAGCGCCAGCTTCACGCCGATCTTGATGTTGTTGACGGTCTGGTCGTCGGCCTGGTTGAGGCCCACCAGGACCATGCCCGTGACCAGCATGGTCAGCGCGCCATGGAGCATCGGAGGGCTGAACCGGGCCGCTCCCTCGCCCATCGCCTTCATCTGGGTGAGGAAGCCGCCGAGAAGTGAGGCGATGCCGATGATGTGCAGGGCGACGAAGAGATGGATGAGTATGTGCATGAGGCCGGAGCCTAATCGGAGGCCCGGATGCCGGCTCGCCCGCCCCGCGCACCTTGCGGAGCCCGTAGCACCGCCGCGCCCCGCAGGCCGCCTGCCGCTCCACACGGATCTCCCTGCGCCAGGTCTCGGCGTTCAGGCGCGGCCGGCGTACCTGACGAAGGCGGACCAGGCGTCGGCGGGGACGGCGAGCTGAGAGCTCCCACCCCCGAGTTTCGAGTCCCGGACGTGGATGGAGTGGGGGCAGGCGGCGACTTCTACGCAGGCATTTTCGAAGTCTCCGCTGTGGCTGGACTTGCGCCAGGCGTAGGCGACTTCGAGGCAGGCGCCGCCCTGGGAGTCGCTGTAGCTGGACTTGAACCATCCCAGCGGTTCGCTCATAGCTCCTCTGCCACCTTCCTGATGAACGCCGCCGACTCATCAACTCCGAGGGCCTGCATGCGGATCATGCCATGTACCTGCGCCAGGTCGCTGACCTTGTCGGCCTCAGCATGCAGCACGCTCGTCTCCGGGCCCTCCACATAAGCGAAGCGCTCATGTTCAGCGGTCTCAAGCAAGATGAACGAGCCGTTGAGCGCGAGGCCGCTGCATTGCCCAAAGGGCAGCACCTGGATGGACACGTTGCGAAGTGCACCAACCTTGGAGAGGTGGAGCAATTGCTGCCGCATTACCTCCCGTCCACCCGCCTCCGTACGCAACGCGGCCTCATAGATGACGAAGCCGTACACCGTCTTGGCTCGGCGGGTCAGCGCCTCCTGCCTCGCCAGCCGTGCCCGAACCCTCTCCTCCACCGTCTCGTCATCCAGCGGTGGACAGCTCTCGCTGATCAGCGCTCGCGCGTACTCCTTGGTCTGCAGCAGACCAGGAATCAACCCAAGCGAGTAGTCATGCACGGCGATCGCCTCGGCCTCAATCGCCATGTACTCCTGCGACCGTGCGGGAAATGGCTCGGGCTTCAAATACTCATGCGCAGCTGCCAACTTGCCACCAGCACCGCACAGTTGATCCGCGACTTGCAACAATCTCAGCGTTGGTCGCCGTCGGCCGCACTCCATCGACTTGACGTACTCGTAGTCGTAGTTGGCCTCCTTGGCCAACTCCTGGCGGCTGACCCCCGCCTCCTCCCGCCAGAGCTTGATCTGGCCACCGCAGTACCGCCAGTTCTGCTGAGCCCGCTGCGAGTTCCGCGAAGTCACCACACACGCCCGCCTCCCGCCAACACACCGTGTACAACACACTGTGTACCCGTGCCGCTACTCGGAAGCCTACGCGTCGACCACCAGCCTGATCCCGGTAAATGACGGAGAATCACACGCAAGGAACGAGAAGCGCGTATGCCGACGCCCGGAGGTTCCCCACCCCAACCCGCCCCCGCCGCGGTCCCTCAGGACATCGAGTGGCGCCTGCCCCGCCACGCCCGCAGCGTGAGCCGGGCCCGTACCCTCCTCCGCGAGCAGGCCACTTCCTGGAAGCTCCCGGACGAGCTGACGGAAACGGCGGCGCTCCTGCTCAGCGAACTGATGACCAACGCCTACCGCCACGCGAAGGTGTCCCCCGGCCGTGAGATCTGGGCCCGCTGCGTCCTGGAGGCGGACCACCTCCGCGTCTCGGTGACCGACGCGAACAACACGCTCCCCGTGCCCCGGCAGGCAACCGTGGACGACGAGTCCGGCCGGGGCCTGTCGCTGGTGGCCGCCCTGGCGGACGACTGGGGCACGGAACCGCGCGAGGGCGGCATCGGCAACGATCTGGTACGAACTCTCGCTCAGGCCGGGCGACGTCTCGGGGGGCGAGCAGTGACCCCGCAAGCCACCCAGTCCACGGGTGGGGCGTCGGTGGAGGCGAAGGCATCGAGGCGGTCGCGGGGGTCCTGACCCATACGGCACGCCTTCGACGCAAGAGCCCCGGTGCACGGGAGTAGGCCTCGACCACACATGGCCAACGAAAGACCGCGGCAGTGGGGCCTCCTGATGTTCTATGGAGTCGACACCCACGAACGGTTCAGGAGGCCCTACCTACCTTCATGCCCTCGCCACGGGAGGATCACCCAACCGGGAACCCGCGTTTCGACGCTCGCTGTGCTCGTGGCGCGCTTGTACAACAAGCTCAGGTGCTGCACCGAGCCGGGGTCAGCTCACAAGAGCGAGAGACAACAGTTAGCTCCAGATGCAGGTCACCCCGGCCTGATAGGTGCGATAGCCCTGAGCAACCGAGTTGATGACGAACTTGTCGATATCGTCAGCTCCACGGCACCGGAAGGCAAGGTCGTTGGTGTCCGACCAGGCCTGTGCACTCGTCGATCGATGGGCGCCATAGTAGGTCTGCCGGCTGTCCGCCTGAGCCTGCGTCGCCGTCACACCGGCGACCGCGCCCGTGACCAGTACCACCGCGCCGATCCTGCGGGCGACTCCTCGCTTCTTCATCCAAGTCACGCCGGTTTCTCCATGTTCTCTCGCTGTTTGGGGTAAGGGGGCGGCCTGTTCTCCTCTTGGCCCGTGTGTGAGCCGGAGATCGGACGTGCCTGGGCATGGAAACCCTGACGGCAAACCTCTCTCCGCAGGACCGAGCTGCCGCTCCCTTCACTTAAAACTTTAACCTCAACTGGAGTCACCTGTACCGGACTTCACAGGAAGCCCGGCAAGGCAGTACGGACAGTCAGGCGGTCGTGAGGTACGCGAAAGGCGCCGCTCGCGTGGGCGGCGCCTTTCGTCAGCTGTCCAGGAGGAGGGTCACTCCCACTCGATCGTGCCCGGCGGCTTGCTCGTCACGTCGAGCACGACGCGGTTGACGTCCGCGACCTCGTTCGTGATCCGGGTCGATATCTTCCCCAGCACGTCGTACGGGAGACGCGACCAGTCGGCCGTCATGGCGTCCTCGCTCGACACCGGCCGCAGCACGATCGGGTGGCCGTACGTCCGGCCGTCGCCCTGGACGCCGACCGACCGCACGTCCGCGAGCAGCACGACCGGGCACTGCCAGATGTCGCGGTCGAGGCCGGCCGCGGTCAGCTCCTCGCGGGCGATGGCGTCGGCGTCGCGGAGCAGGTCGAGGCGCTCCTTGGTCACCTCACCCACGATGCGGATGCCGAGACCCGGGCCCGGGAACGGCTGGCGCTGGACGATCTCCTCCGGCAGACCGAGCTCCTGGCCGACCATCCGGACCTCGTCCTTGAAGAGCGTGCGCAGCGGCTCGATCAGCTGGAACTCGAGGTCCTCGGGGAGCCCGCCCACATTGTGGTGGGATTTGATATTGGCCGTGCCCGTGCCACCACCGGACTCGACCACGTCCGGGTAGAGGGTGCCCTGCACGAGGAAGGCCACCTCGGGGCCCTCGTCCGCGATGATCTCCGCCTGCGCCTGCTCGAAGACCCGGATGAACTCCCGGCCGATGATCTTCCGCTTCTCCTCGGGGTCCGAAACGCCCTCGAGCGCGGTCAGGAACCGCTCCTCCGCGTCCACGACCTTCAGCTGGACGCCGGTCGCGGCCACGAAGTCCTTCTCGACCTGCTCGGTCTCGTCCTTGCGCATCAGACCGTGGTCGACGTACACGCAGGTCAGCTGGGAGCCGATGGCCTTCTGCACGAGGGCCGCGGCGACGGCCGAGTCCACACCACCGGACAGCCCGCAGATCGCGCGCCTCCTGCCGACCTGCTCGCGGATGGCCGCGACCTGCTCCTCGATGACGTTGCCGGTCGTCCAGGAGGGCGTGAGGCCCGCACCGCGGTAGAGGAAGTGCTCCAGGACCTGCTGGCCGTGCGTGGAGTGCATGACCTCGGGGTGGTACTGGACGCCGTACAGCTTCTTCTCGTCGTTCTCGAAGGCGGCGACCGGGACGACGTCCGTGGACGCGGTGACGGTGAAGCCCTCGGGGGCGGCGCTGCACGCGTCGCCGTGCGACATCCACACCGACTGCTCGTTCGGGGTGCCCTCGAAGAGGGTGGAGCCGGACTTGGAGACCTGCAGCTGCGTACGGCCGTACTCGCGGGCGCCCGTGTTGTCGACGGTGCCGCCGAGGGTCGTCGCCATCAGCTGAAAGCCGTAGCACATGCCGAAGACCGGGACGCCGGCTTCGAACATGGCGCGGTCGACGCTCGGGGCGCCTTCCGCGTAGACCGACGAGGGGCCGCCGGAGAGGATGATCGCCGAGGGGTTCTTGGCGAGCATCTCCGCGACCGGCATGGTGCTCGGCACGATCTCGCTGTAGACCCGGGCCTCGCGGACTCGGCGGGCGATGAGCTGGGCGTACTGCGCGCCGAAGTCGACGACCAGGACGGTGTCGGGGGCGGCGGCAGCGGGGTTTGCTGAGGGCACGGGTTGCCTTCCGGCGGTTTAGGGCCTCTTCTGAGTTTCCGGCTGGGCTCGCGGGGCTTGGCACGCACGCTCGCCGCGCTGCCGAAATGCCCTGGTAGCTCATCCCTCAAGGTCTTAAGGACCAGGGGGACCCCCACCGAGGACCTTCCGGCGCCTTGCGATCGCACGCACCACACCCGCTCCCTGATCCAGCCCGAAACTCAGAACAGGCCCTAGCGGGGATCTGTGCTGTCGATTCTAACGGGGGCCGTGGGGACCGGGCCCGCCGCGGGGTTTTCGCCCCAGCAGCACCCGTCTCGTCTCACGATCCGAACGCACTGGGAGGCAGTCGTCCGCGTGGGCATACTGCTCTCATGCTCATCCGCCAGACCTTCGTCTTTACCTATGGCAACCGGCCCACCGGCTGCCATGGTCGTGCTGCTTGAGCAACTGACAAGCGACTTCCCAGGCGCCCCGGGCCGACAAGGTCCGGGGCGTCTGTCGTCTGCTTCCGGGCCTTGCCGCTCCGGGGCACCTCCACCCCTTGCCGACGAGGAGCCCCTTATGACCGCCATCGACGTGACCGGCGCCCGTACCCCCGAGGCCGCCGACGTGATCACCGGCGCCCGTGAGCGCAACGACGCGCTCGACGACCGGATC
>CAMLJW010000087.1 GCA_946480485.1 uncultured Streptomyces sp.
CATGCGGCCTGCTCCAGCCCGACGGGCAGCCGACGCGGGGGGAGGCCGGCGACGGCTTCAGCGATCGCCTTGATATGGGCCGGCGTCGTACCGCAGCAGCCACCCAAGATATTGAGCAGGCCCGACTCGGCGAAGACGATGAGGAGCAGTCCCCAGATACCGAATGTCTGGAGCAGGTAGTCCGGATCCAACCAGCTTGGTCCAAGGGCAAGCGTCGTCACGGTTCCGGGCTCCTGAGGGGTGAAGGAAGATACGGGCGGTTTCGCATCGGGCGACCAAAGCTATCAACGCAACGCGTCCACGCCAGGTTCCACCGGCCCTTCCAGGATGCACTGGGCGCCGACTGGGACAAACCCGTGATCGTTTTCCGGGCCCTTTCTGGCCCTTGTGCCCTGCGTGTGTCCTCCGGGCACAAGGGAATGCGACGGGTGGCTGTGAGCAAACCAGCAGGATGACGGCCCCCACCCGGCAACAGCGGGGGCGGACCATCCGAGGGGTGCTAACCCTTCCGTCCCGAACGGCCCCAGCTACGGGAGCGCGTCAACTGCTGCCTGCCACGGGTAGGCAGCAAGGTCGCCGTGTCGCGACTTGTGGGGCACGAAACCGCCGTCGCCGAGCAGAACCGTGACGCCGGCGGTGCGAAGGGTCTCAACACTGCGTGCAACGGCCGGATGCGCGTGCTGGGCATCGTTCCAGTGCGGCAGAGCGACGATGGGCAGTTGCAGCCCGATGCCCTCGGTGATCAGGCCGAGGGCAAGGGTGTCGCTGATGCCAGCGGCCCACTTGTTGAGCGTGTTGGAGGTGAGCGGCGCGACGAGCAGGGCATCCGGCGCCGGTAGAACGTCGTCCTGGCTGGGCAGCTTGTACTGGTGCCGGATCGGATGGCCGGTGAGTTCGGTCAAGGCGTCAAGCACTCCCACAGCGTCCTCGCTGGCCCACCGGTACGCCGATGGGGTGAGGACGGCGCAGACGTCCCATCCGGCCCGTTGAGCGGCACGTACGGGGATCTCCAGGCGGCGGGCGGGAGGGGCGGCACAGGCGATCAGATACAGGGTGCGAGTCGTGGTCACCGGAGCAGTCCACAACGTTCCGCCAGCGCCCGCAAGCGGCCCTCTGCGCTGCCTGCGCTGCCTGCGCCCAACAGCCGTAGATCCTCTACGAGCCGCTTGGTCCGGGACCGCAACGCACCTCTGGAGGAGCCTCGCGCTCGGCCTTCAGCAACGCGTCCACCGCGTTGCACCGTGATCCCGGCGAAACCGGCGGTCTGTCCCACGGAGCAGCTCATCGCCTCCGCTCCCTCCTTTTCGGTACGCGTCTCAGGCCGAGCCCTCACGTCGCGTGGCGTGCAAGCCCGAATCCACCGGGCGCTATGCGTCTTTTGCACGGTTATGACGGGTCGGTGGCCCACTATGGAAGCCCGAGCTCATCAACCGGAGGCACCATGCCGCTCCACACCGGCCCCAAAAAGCCCGCCGAGCGCCCCTCGACCGTCAACCCCTTCTACGGAGAGGCCAATCCGGTCGGCGGCATGACCGAGGCCCCGCCCCAGCACCGGCTGCCCGAAGGGCCGCTGGCGCCCGCCACGGCGTACCAACTCGTCCACGACGAACTGATGCTGGACGGGAACTCCCGTCTCAACCTCGCCACCTTCGTCACCACCTGGATGGAACCGCAGGCCGGCGTACTGATGGCGGAGTGCCGGGACAAGAACATGATCGACAAGGACGAGTATCCGCGGACGGCCGAGCTGGAGCGGCGCTGTGTGGCGATGCTCGCAGACCTGTGGCACGCGCCGGATCCCGCCGCCGCCGTGGGCTGCTCGACGACGGGGTCGAGCGAGGCGTGCATGCTCGCGGGCATGGCGCTGAGGCGCCGCTGGGCCAAGCGGAACGCCGACCGGTATCCGGAGGCCCGCCCGAACCTCGTCATGGGCGCCAACGTCCAGGTCTGCTGGGACAAGTTCTGCACCTTCTGGGAGGTCGAGGCACGCCAAGTCCCCATGGAGGGCGAACGGTTCCATCTCGACCCGCAGGCCGCCGTCGAGCTGTGCGACGAGAACACCATCGGGGTCGTCGGCATCCTGGGGTCCACCTTCGACGGGTCGTACGAGCCGATCGCCGAACTGTGCGCCGCTCTGGACGAGTTGCAGGAGCGAACGGGACTCGGCATTCCCGTCCATGTCGACGGCGCGTCCGGCGCGATGGTCGCCCCTTTTCTCGACGAGGACCTGCTGTGGGACTTCCAGCTGCCCCGCGTGGCCTCCATCAACACCTCGGGGCACAAGTACGGGCTCGTGTACCCGGGTGTCGGGTGGGCGCTGTGGCGGTCCGCCGAGGAGCTGCCCGAGGAGCTGATCTTCCGGGTGAACTACCTGGGCGGCGACATGCCCACGTTCGCGCTCAACTTCTCGCGGCCGGGCGCCCAGGTCGTCGCGCAGTACTACACCTTCCTCCGCCTGGGCCGTGACGGCTTCCGGGCGGTCCAGCAGACGACACGGGACGTGGCCATGGGGCTCGCCGAGCGCGTGGCGGCGCTCGGCGACTTCCGACTCCTCACCCGGGGCGACCAGTTGCCTGTCTTTGCCTTCACGACAGCAACCGATGTGACGGCGTACGACGTCTTCGACGTATCCCGTAGGATGCGCGAACGCGGCTGGCTGCTACCGGCGTACACCTTCCCGCCGCACCGCGAGGACCTCTCCGTGCTGCGTGTGGTGTGCCGCAACGGCTTCTCGTCCGACCTCGCGGAACTGTTCGTGGAGGATCTGGCGAGCCTGCTGCCGGAGCTTCGCCGCCAGCCGAATCCCCTGACGCACGACAAGGAGGCGGCGACCGGCTTCCATCACTGAGCCGACGCGGGCCCCTTCGAGGTCCTCCGACCCGGCGGGGGAGATGAGGACGGCATCCGGAACACCGCGGTCGGTCAGGGTGATGTGCTCGTGCTGGGTGCCCGGCGGAGGCTCACCGAGCTTGCCCCTCGCCCCAGCGATGGGTGGGATACGTGGCAAACATGCGCCCAGGGTGCACGTAGATGTATGTCCGAGGTATCGGAGTCGAGCCGCCCAGCCGACCACGCTCAGAACGGGAAGAAACGCCGTCCGTGCTGCACCGAGATCCACTTCTGTGTGGTGAACGCCTCGACCGTCGCCTCGCCGTTCAGGCGGCCGACGCCCGATGCCTTCTCGCCGCCGAAGGCGACCAGCGGCTCGTCGTGCACGGTGGCGTCGTTCACGTGGAACATGCCCGAGTCGATTCGCTTGGCGAAGGAGACACCCCGCTCGACGTCACCGGTATGCACGGCGCCGCTCAGCCCGTACGGGGTGTCGTTGACGAGGCGTACGGCCTCCTCCTCGCCGTCGAACGGGATGAGGAGCGCGACCGGGCCGAAGATCTCCTGCTGGAGGATCGACGCGTCGGTGGGCAGGGTCGTCAGGACGCTCGGCTCGACGAGGTTGTCGGAGGTGGAGCCGTGCAGGAGCGCGGTGGCGCCCTCCGCGATCGCCTGATCCACGACACCCGAAAGGGCATCCGCCTGCGAGGAGTTGATGACCGGGCCGATTACCGTCTGCGGGTCGCGCGGGTCGCCCACCTTGAGTGTCTTCACCTTGGCGACGAACTTCTCGGTGAACTCCGCCTCGACCGAACGGTCCAGCAGCACGCGGTTGGCGGCCATACAGACCTGGCCCTGGTGCAGGTACCGGCTGAAGACGGCGGCGTCCACGGCGTAGTCGATGTCCGCGTCGTCCAGGACCACGAGGGCGCTGTTTCCGCCGAGTTCCAGGATGGCGCGCTTGAAGTGCGAGGCGCAGACCATGGCGACGTGGCGGCCCACCCGGTCCGAACCGGTAAAGGAGATGACCTCGGGCACGGGGTGCTCGATGAAGGCGTCATCGATCTCCGCGATGTCAGTGATCACGACGTTCAGCAGGCCGCCCGGCAGCCCCGCTTCCTCAAAAATCCTGGCAACCAGCGAACCGCCGCAGATCGGCGTGTTCTGGTGCGGCTTGAGGACCACGGCGTTGCCCAGTGCCAGGGCCGGCGCGACGGACTTCAACGACATCAGGAAGGGGAAGTTGAAGGGGCTGATCACGCCGACGACACCGACCGGGACGCGGTAGAGGCGGTTCTCCTTGCCGTCGACCGGCGAGGGGATGATCCGGCCCTCGGGACGCAGCGCCACGTGGATCGCCATGCGCAGGAACTCCTTGGCGAGTTGGAGTTCGAAGCCCGCCGTCAGATGCGTACCGCCGAGCTCGGCGGTGATCACCTCAGCGATCTCCTGCTCGCGGTCCTCCACAATCCTCAGGGCCTTCTCGAACACGGTGCGCCGTGCGTAGGCGTTGGTCGCGGCCCATTCCTTCTGGGCACGAGCGGCAGCCTTGTAAGCCTGATCCACCTCGTCGACCGTGGCTATGGTGATCGACGCCAGCTTCTCGCCGTCGTACGGGTTGAAGTCGATGATGTCCCAGGAGCCGGTCCCCGGACACCACTCTCCATCGATGTACTGCTGAGCCAGGTCCGTGAAGTAGGACGACATGTGACCCTCAATCCCTTACTGCCGGGGCAGATCCTGCCAGGGGCAGCCACCCGATCCGTGCCAAGGTCTGATCGAGCGTCATCGTACTTATGTGGAAACGGAGTTGGAGGGAATCCAGGAGATCGTGCAAGCTGTCAGGAAAGTTGGAGCAGTCCCCTCAGCAGATCCCGGCTCTCGTCCGGCCCGGGACTTTCGTCCTGGAGCTGCTTCATTGCCTTCTCGTACTGTGCGACGTCCTCGCGCTTGTCCAGATACAGCGCACTGGTGAGCTGCTCCAGGTAGACCACGTCCGACAGATCCGACTCGGGGAAGTTGAGCACCGTGAAAGCACCGCTCTCACCGGAGTGCCCGCCGAAGCTGAACGGCATGACCTGAAGCCGAATGTTCGGCCGCTGGGACAACTCGATCAGATGCCGCAGCTGTCCCCGCATCACTTCTCGGTTGCCGTACGGTCGTCGGAGCGCCGCCTCGTCGAGTACGACGTGAAAGTCCGGGGCACCCTCCGACACCAGGTACTTCTGGCGCTCCAGGCGCAGCGCCACGCGCCGCTCGATGTCGGCCTCGCTCACGGCCTTGCTCTCGCCCTTGCTCGCACCCTTCACGCCGCGGTCGACGACCGCGTGGGCATACGCCTCCGTCTGCAACAAACCATGCACGAATTGCACTTCGTATGATCGGATCAGGGACGCGGCGCCCTCCAGTCCGACGTAGGTGGGGAACCAGCTGGGCAGAACGTTCGAGTAACTGTGCCACCAGCCCGCGACGTTGGCCTCCCTGGCGAGAAAGAGGAGCGAGTTGCGCTCCGCCTCGTCGGTGACGCCGTACAGAGCCAACAGATCCTCGACGTCCCGCGCTTTGAAGCTCACCCTCCCCAACTCCATACGGCTGATCTTCGATTCGGAGGCACGGATCGAGTACCCAGCGGCTTCCCGGGTGATCCCGCACGATTCACGCAGTCGCCTGAGTTGCGAGCCGAGCAACATGCGTCGTACCACCGATCCCGACTCTTGCGCGCTCACATTCCTCCGCCTCCCCAACGGTCTTCAGGAGCTGCAGTCTGCCACTAAAGCACTCCAAGCTGTACTCGCTCGGTTACGGAAACGGCAAGACCGCAGAGTGATCTCACAGGAGATGTCAAGGGGAGACAGGCCAGAGACAGCAAAGCGACAAGAAGAGGGGAAAAAATGACCAAGAATCGGCACAGGAGGGTCTAATTGGGGCGCGTGCACGTGCATCTGCCCTTGCATCTGCTGCAAGCATTCGGAACCATGGTCCCAGTGCCACCACTGCATCGCAACGACCGCGAATCCCGGGAGTGCTCGCATGGGGACGAATGGATCGACCATGCTCGAGCCGTTGAGGCAGGGCCTTCCGCCGCTAAATCCTGCGGCAGTGTCCAGCGCCGCGTCGTGCGCCTTACCCGCTCGCTACGAAGCGGTGCGCGAGGCACGGCAGTTCACCCGCGGAACACTAAACAAGTGGAACGTGGGCGACTGCTTCGACGACCTCTGCCTGGTCGTCTCGGAACTCGTCACCAACGCGCTGCGGCATGCGCTTCCCTCCGACACCCCGCGTGCGCCCGAGCAGGATCCGCCCGTGCGGCTGCACCTGGCGCGCTGGACCGGGAGACTCCTGTGCGCCGTGCGTGACCCGAGCCAGGACAGTCCTGTCGCGCGCCACTCTGACGACTTCTCGGCGGAGTCGGGGCGCGGCCTGTTCCTGGTCGACTCGTTCGCCGACAGCTGGGGGTGGCACCCACTCGCGGGCACGCTCAGCGGCAAGGTCGTGTGGGCGCTGTTCCGGCTACCGCCGACGGGCTGACGAACCGCGGCGCTTCATCACGTCGCGGTTCTCCTCGCGTTACGGCGTGCGAGGGGGAACTCGCCCTCAGCTACCGGCCACCAGGTGGTCGAACTCGCCGTCCTTGATGCCCAGGAGCATGGCTTCTATCTCGGCGCGCGTGTAGACGAGCGCGGGCCCCTCCGGGAAGCGCGAGTTACGCACCGCCACCTCGCCCCCGGGCAGCCGGGCGAACTCCACACAGGAGCCCTGCGAGTTGCTGTGGGTGCTCTTCTGCCAGGCCACCCCATACAGCTCCGCAGCAGCCATGCCGTTGTACACGTCGTGGTCCACAGGTCGCTCCCCGGTGACGCAGTGGCGTCTTGGTGCCAGTGATGCAGTGGTCAACTGACCCGGATCATAGTCCTCTTCACGTGTATATGCATGAGCGGATGCACGTGCACGCGGTGTGCTGCGGTTACAGGCCTCACGCCTGCCTCACAGGACTACAACCACTCCCCAGCGCATGCCCCAGAGTTCGCATCACATGCAGACCTCCAGACCCATCCATCTACTCCAGGGAGAGACATGCGCCACACCTTTCGCGTTCCACTGGGGGACGTCATCGCCGGACGCGACGTGGTCAGGTCGACCTGGCCGACGCCCACACCAGCGGTCCTCAGCTGGGAGACCCAGTAGGCGTGGTCGTGGACCAGGCCGTACTCCGGCTCGTCCAGGCTCGGGTCGAAGCGGTAGGTCACCCGGGGCGGATTCGCTTGCCGCGTCCACGGCGCGCTGTAGATGGACTCCTTGCGCCAGTCGTCGAGGTTCGCCAGGGTGCCGTGATCAGCAGCGGGGTGCATCCACCAGGTGTAGGGGTATCCGGTGGCGGCCATGGCCTGCTGCAGAGCGACCGCAGTCGTGGTGTGCACGAGCTCGTCGGCACCGGCGTAGAGCATGCCGCGCGGCTCCAGATCCGGCGGCCGTCGTGATCAGCGGCCGCGGCTCACCTCGGTGGCCCACTGCTGAGTTGCGGCTGTGCACGCACCCATGGCCGGCGCCATCGGGTTGCGGTTCCTCACGGGAGTCGCATCCGAAGTGCGACCCGAGATCGGGGGCCTGGGGGCGAGGCCCCCAGCTTCAGAAGGGGCGGGGTGGGGGAAAGCGAAACGCACCCCCACCCACCCGCCGCCCCCGACGGTGCTATCGAGCTACCGAGCCGACGAGTGCGTACCTTCGGCTCTCGCGCGTGGATCTGCGTGAGCAAGCGCATGCGGGCTTCCTTCCCCGAGCGCGCAAGTCGTCCTGGTAGCTTGCTGCGGTCGTTCCGGCGAACAGCGGCGACAACTCCGGTTACATTTTTTGGGGGACTTCAGTGAATTCGGCGACCTTCTCTCGCGGGCAGGTGCGGATCGCGGCCGCGGCGGCGGGGCTGGCGGCCGCGCTCGTCCTGGCGGGCTGCGGCAGCGACGACGGAGCGGGGGACGACGACTCGTCCCCCGAGACGAGCGCGGAACCGACCGAGTCGACGGACACCGGCGGCGGCTCCGGCGGGAGCACGGCCGAGGCCGAAGGCCTGGAGGGGAGCTGGCTCACCACGAAGGACGGCAAGGCCGTGGCTCTGGTGATCACCGGCAGGAAAGCCGCTCTGTTCTCGACCGGCGGGTCCCCGTGCGGCGGAACCGCCGGCGAGACGGCGGGTATGCAGATGATCGCACTGAAGTGCACCGACGGAAACAAGGACCGGGCCGAGGGCATGGTTGACTCCGTCAACTCCACGACGCTGAAGGTCACATGGAAGGACTTCGGCGAGGAGACGTACAGGAAGTCCGAGGACGGAAAGCTGCCGACGGGGCTACCGACGGCCGGCCTGGGCTCCTGATTTCCGCTGCCCGGTCAGGGCAGTCGCCGGTCCCGGTCAGGGCAGTCGCCGGTGCGGTTCGACCTGCCCGGTCCCGCCGCCTCGGCAACTCGTCTTGTACGAGCCGGCCTTCTGGCAGGGCGCGGTCACCAACCTCCTCATCCCCCAGGTGATCCTCTGCAACGTCGCGTTCCTGCCCCAATGGGTGAACCCCGGACTCGGCCATATCACGGCCCAGTTGCTGACCTCGAGGTCACCCTGGTGGTCATGGGCTTCGCCTTCGACGCCCCGGTGAGCGTCCCCGAAGCAAGCAACAAGCGCGCCAACCCGCGTCAACCCGAGGTTGACACCCTTTCACTGTCAACCTACGGTTGACGTGTGACCAGGAACTCATCACCCGCCACATCATCCGTACGCCTCGACGACCTCATCGAGGCCATCAAGACGGTCCACACCGACGCACTCGACCAGCTCCAGGACGCGGTGATCGCCGCGGACCACCTCGGCGACGTGGCCGACCACCTGATCGGCCACTTCGTGGACCAGGCCCGGCGTTCAGGCGCGTCCTGGACGGACATCGGCAAGAGCATGGGCGTCACCCGCCAGGCCGCCCAGAAGCGGTTCGTACCGAAGGCCGAGTCGGACCTCGACCCCAGTCAGGGATTCAGCCGCTACACCCCGAGGGCCAGGAACGTGGTGATAGCCGCCCACAACGTGGCCAAGGCCGCCGGCAACGACGTCATCCGTCCCGAGTCCCTCGTACTCGGCCTCCTGTCCGAGCAAGAGGGACTCGGCGCGGCGGCGATCATCGCGCAGGGCGTCTCCCTGGAGTCGGTACGCGAGGCCGCGACCGCCGCACTTCCCCCGAAAGCCGAGAGCGTCCCGGCGCTCATCCCCTACGACGCGGGCGCGAAGAAGGCCCTGGAACTCACCTTCCGCGAGGCCCTCCGCCTGGGCCGCAACTACATCGGCACGGAACACATCCTGCTCGCACTGCTGGAGTACGAGGGCGGTACAGGCGTGCTCAGCGGGCTGGGTGTGGACAAGGCGGCGGCGGAGGCCAACATCGAGAAGGCGCTGGCCGCGGTATTGAAGGCCCGCCAGGACTGACCAGAGGGGGCCAGTTGTCGCGGTACAAAAAGCAATCTCGATCTCTTACCTTGGGGTGTGAAGGAGTCCCCGAACAGCCCAGAGGCGGCGGGGCTCGACGATGCCGACGGCGCGCGGCACGCTCGGTGTCCAGCGCCGCTTCCTCGTCCTCGGCGGCGGCGGTGAGCGGTCGGCGGCTGCCTGGGCGGCCTCGGTCTGGCGGGCGTGTTCTCGGCGGCGGCCGGTGAGTTCGCGTACCGCCGCCTCGAAGGCGCGGTTGGCGGTCTCGACAGCGTCTACGCGCTCGGTCTCGATGGCGTGCTCGGCCGCGGTGCGGCGCAGGGCACGCTCGGCGACCGAGCAGGCGACCACGGTCTCGTCGTAGGACGTCTGGGCGGCGTCGGCGGCGTCGCGGGTGGCGCGCAGCCTCGCCGCGGCCTTGTCGAGTTCACGCAGTGCCTGCGTGATGCCGGAGGTGCGGGGCAGGGCGGCGCAGGCTGCGGCGTACGCCTCGAGGCGGCGTCCGTACGGGCCTGGGCGCACGCCAACTCATCCCGTTCGGTGGCGATTTGGTCGGCGGCGGCCAGCCCCTCCAGGGTGCGCTGCACCGCGGCCGGCGGGGACACCTGGACGGATCGGCTCAGTTCGAAGAGGGCCCCAACATGTCCCAGACAGAGGGAGGTTCGCGGTCCTGGCGCGGATGTGTCCCGCCGGGGTTGCCGTCGGGGTGCTGGTTGATCCAGCCCAGACCGCCGATGTCGAGTCGGTGGCGGGCCCGGGTGACAGCGACGTAGGCGAGGCGGGCTTCGGCGTCGTCGATGTCGCCGGGCAGCGGGTCACCGTTCTCGTCCGTCTCTTCCTGATCCAGCGGCTCGGTGAAGTCCTCGCCGATGCGGACGGAGGCCCATTCTCGGCCCTTGGCCTTGTGGGCGGTGGAGACCACGATCTCAGCGCCCTGCTCGACGGAGAGTTTGTCCACCGCGGCGAGGATGACGTCGACGCCGTGCTCGTCGACGAGGTCGACCAACGGCAACAGGTCGCGGCCGGACGGGTCGTATTCGGCGTATTCCTGGAGCTCGCCCCAGGAGTCGAAGAGGATCAGCTCGGGGTGAGTGCTCCGCTTGCCGGCTTTGAGGTCGCGGGCGGCTCTGGCGAGGGCGCGCAGGGCCTCGCCGCCGCCGACGAGGGCGACGCGGCGACCTTCCTCCAGCAAGTGCATGACCTCGAGCATCGCGCCGACATTGGACCGGCACAGGATCGCGTCCGGTTCCTTGACGCGTTCCAGGCGGGTGTTGATCGCCGAGGTGCCGGTCAGCCGGATCGGGGATGCGACGATGTGCAGCCACCGATTGGCTTCCTCAGCGAGCGCGGAGCCGAAGCGGAAGGACTGGGACAGGGCCAGCTGGGTGCCGTCGAAGGTACTCATCACGTCTCGGGCACCGCGCCAGCCGTAGATCGCCTGAGCTGAGTCACCGACCATCACCAGCTGGGTGTGGTCGCGCTGGTCGTTAAAGATCTTTTCGACGACAGGGTTGGTGTCCTGGGCCTCGTCGAGCAGAAGGAAGTCCGCTTCGATCCTGGGTTCGGTCAGGGCCCAGATCTTCAGGTAGTGGTCGTGGTCGAAGCGGACGACGCCTTCCTGGGGGTTTTGGACGTCCTTCCACGCCTGGTTGGCGTACGGCAGCACGACGTCCACGAGCTGGGCGTGCAGCTGTTCGGTTTCGATGCCGCGCAGGCGCGGGACATGGTGGCGCTGAATGGCGCTGTCCGCAGACTGGCAGAAGCGGGTGACGGTCCGCAGGACGGTGTACGAGAGCGCCTTGTTGGTGACGTTCCGCTCGCCGATGCGGATGCGCATGTTGAGGGCGATACCCAGGGAGGCACCGGTCTTCCAGCCGGGCACCCGGGGCGCATTCATACGGGACGCGTACCTGCGGCCCACGGCGCCGAAGGCGAGCGAGTGCGCGGTCTTGCACCGCACGTTGCTGGGGAATTTGCGGGCCGCGTCGCTCGCGATCGACTTGTTGAACGCGATGTACCGGCCTGATGTGGTCGTACTGGCCGCGAGCATCGCCAGCGTCGTCGTCTTCCCGGTTCCGGCCCCGGCCTGCAGGACCAGGTGGTCCCCACTCCGGAAGGTGTCGACGGCCGCGTGCTGCTCTTGGGTGGGTGTGGGCATCGTACTCCTCGACGGGTGGGTGCGGCTTCATAGCGCAATCGCACGGTGGCACACAGAGATGATCCGCGTCCGGCGATCACGGAATCCGCTGTCCCTTCCGCGCTGCCGGCCCGAGTTGGGTGGCGACCCGATCGAGGCGAACCCGACGCATGGCGGCCGCTGACGTCCGGCGGCGACCGGCCCGCGCCGTCCCGGAATACGACCGCCCACGATTCGGCGTCCACGTCGATCACGACGTGTTCGGTTCGGCCGTCCCGTTCAGGCGCGAGCCGACATGCCGCGCATGGCCTAATGCACCGCTCCGGCGGCTTGACCAGGTCACGTTGTGGCGGAGGCAGCGACCGGCGCGCAGGGCAGGAAGGCGGTGGCGAACCGGGCCATGGGCGAGGACGGTGTGGACCGGTCGGAGGGTTTCGGCGAGCGGCTGCTCGGCCTGCTGCTGGATCGGGCGCGGCTGTTGCCGCCGCAGCTGATCGCGCCGCTGATCGCGGAGGAGGTGGCCGGGATCGGCGGGCGTGACGTGTCCATCCTGCTCCAGGACTATGCGCAGGAGCTGCTGGTGCCGCTCCCGGGCAAGAAGCTGCACGTGGGCCAGCCCGAGCCGATGGCCAGCTCACCCGCCGGCCGGGCCTTCCTGCGCGCGGACGTCGTCGAGGTACCACAGGTCCACGGCGGCGTCCGGATGTATCTGCCCCTGCTGGACGGAAGCGACCAGGTGGGCGTCATGACCCTGACCATGGACGCCGTCGGCGACGATGACCGGCGCCTGCTGCGCCGGCTCGCCAGCCTGGTCGCCGACATGCTGGTCACCAAGAACGCCTACACCGACCAGTTCTTCCTGGCCCGGCGTCGGGAGCCGATGAGCGTGTCCGCGGAGATCCAGTGGAGCCTGCTGCCGCCGCTGACGATGTCCGTGCCACAGGTCAAGGTGGCCGGCATCCTGGAGCCCGCCTACCGCGTCGCCGGTGACAGCTTCGACTACGCCCTCAACGACAACATCCTGCACATCGCCGTGATCGACGCGATGGGCCACGGCCTTGACGCCGCCGCGATGGCGACCATCGCCATCGGCGCCTACCGCCATGCCCGGCGCGTGTTCATCGGCCTGGCCGACAAGTACACGTTCATGGACGACGCCATCTCCCGGCAGTTCGGGCCCGACCACTTCGTCACGGCGCAGCTGATGCACCTGAACATCGCCACCGGGGAGATGGAACTGGTCAACGCGGGCCACCCTGCACCGCTGCTGATCCGCGAGGGCCGGGTCGTGCGGCAGCTGGAAAGCGCCACGACGCTGCCCGTCGGCTTCGGAGGTGAAGCGCCCCGAGTCAGAGAGCACACGCTCCAGCCAGCCGACCGAGTGCTGTGCTACACCGACGGCATCATCGAGGAGCACGTCGCCGGCGGGGAGCCGTTCGGTGAGGAACGCCTCATCCACATCATCAACCGCCTCGGGGAAGAGCCGTCACAAGGGGTACGGGCGGATCTGCGTCGGCTCTCTCACACGCTGAAGCAGGAACGGGGCGGGCGCACCACCGACGACGCCACCCTCTTCGTGATCGAGTGGCGCGGAGGCGCCGCCGACGACCTCGCAGCCCTTGACTGAACGCATCGACATCGGCCGAGGGGCACCGTAACTGCCGCTCGTTGTTCTTGCACCAGGGCAGCCGGGAACCTGCCCTCGCCCGCTACGTCGGACAAGGACACATCAAATGCGGCTGATCCCGAAAAAGGGATCCCTCGTAGCAAATTCGGGCATTGTGCCAGTCCTGCGGCATGAGCTGGCTCACGTTTCCTTGCGGCCGCCAGAAACATCTGTCTAACGTCCTCGCAATCCGCTTGAGCGGACCCCTCCTCGGCCGGACACGGAATCCCGTTCCTGCCAGGTTGGTCTTGGTGAGTACGACGTGAAAGCAGCGGGAATCCTGGCCCTTCGCCATCTTCCCGTCCGCGTGGACACCGCGGCACCAGGAGGATCCGGTTCGGAGCCACGCCGCCTCGTGCGGCCGGTCCCCTCTCGGATCCGCACCCGACAGCTGACCACGCAGGCGTAGCAGGAGTCCCCCATGCTTCTTTTCGGACACCGTGGCACGCGAGCAGGACGGACGACGCTCGACCTCGGGCCACCCGACGTCGCGACATGTGGCGTCACGACACAAAGCGACGTCACCGGCCCCGGTGCGGCAGCCGCCGTCATCCCCTCGGTCAGCAGCCCTGTCGCATGAGCGCGTCCTTGCTGCGGGCGCTCACCGGAGCCGTGTGCGCAGCCGCCACGGAGGTGGCTGCGATCGTCACCGCCCTGGCCCTGTATCCGTACGGTGTCGGCGGCGGAAGTGCCGGCGTCCGCGCCGGCCGACCATCGGGCGGCACCGCGCCGGCTCATCCGCTCGGCCGGCAGACCGTCATCGATGGAAGCCCGGTGCTGCTGGTGCACGGGTTGAGCAGCAACCGGGGGATCTTTCACGTCCTGCGACGGGAGCTGCGGAAGGCGGGCTTCCCTCATGTGGCCATGCTGAACTACAGCTGGCTCACCGCCGACGTCCGCAGCGCCGCACGGACGCTTGCCGCGGAAGTGGAACGGCTGTGCGACCACGGCGGACATGAGCGGGTCCATGTGATCGGCCACAGCCTCGGTGGACTGATCGCCCGGTATTACGTGCAGCGCATGGGCGGCGATGCCCGTGTGCACACGCTGGTCACCCTGGGCGCCCCCCATCACGGCACGCTGACCGCCATGGTTCCGGTTCCGCACCCGGCGATCCGGCAGCTCAGGCCGGGCAGCGACATACTCGCCGAGCTTGCGGAGCCCGCTCCCGGATGCGCGACGCGCTTCATCGCGATCCACAGCAATCTCGACCAGCTGATCATCCCCACCGGCAGCGCCAGGCTCACCCATCCGGACCTCCGGACCAGCAACATCCCGGTACGGGCCGTCGGTCATGCGTCGCTTCCGCTGCACCACAGGGTCGTGA